>NZ_RCNW01000254.1:0-31901 GCF_004307605.1 Pseudomonas sp. Sample_24 | reverse complement strand
CAGCATCCGCCCGAACCTCGACCGCCCCGACGATGACCGCGAGGAAATCACCCAGGCCGTTCAAGCGTTCACCGCGCGACGCATCCAGCAACGCCTGGAAGCGACCATCGAAATTCCGCCACTGGCCGAAACCGCGCAAAAAATCATCAAGCTGCGCGTCGACCCCAACGCCACCATCGACGACATCACCGGCGTGGTCGAAACCGACCCGGCACTGGCCGCGCAAGTCGTGAGCTGGGCGGCCTCGCCGTACTACGCCTCGCCGGGCAAGATTCGTTCGGTAGAAGACGCCATCGTCCGGGTACTGGGTTTCGATCTGGTGATCAACCTGGCGCTGGGCCTGGCCCTGGGCAAAACCCTGAGCCTGCCCAAAGATCGTCCGCAACACAGCACGCCGTACTGGCAGCAATCGATCTACACCGCCGCCGTCATCGAAGGCCTGACCCGCGCCATGCCACGCGCCCAGCGCCCGGAAGCCGGCCTGACCTACCTGGCCGGCCTGCTGCACAACTTCGGCTACCTACTGCTGGCCCACGTGTTCCCGCCGCACTTTTCGCTGATCTGCCGTCACCTGGAGGTCAACCCGCACCTGTGCCACAGCTACATCGAACAACACCTGCTGGGCATCAGCCGTGAACAGATCGGCTCGTGGCTGATGCGCTATTGGGACATGCCCGAAGAACTGGCCACCGCGCTACGCTTCCAGCACGACCCGGCCTACGACGGCAACTACGCCGAGTACCCGAACCTGGTGTGCCTGGCAGTACGCCTGCTGCGCAGCCGCGGCATCGGCTCCGGCCCCGACGAAGACATCCCCGAAGCCCTGCTCGAACGCCTCGGCCTGAGCCGCGACAAGGCCAACGACGTGGTCAGCAAAGTCCTCGAAGCCGAAGTGCTGCTGCGCGAACTGGCCTCGCAATTTTCCCAGCCTTAAAAGCTACGGGGGCAAGCCACGCGCCCACAGGATTTGCGCAGTGCCTGTGGGAGCGACAGTCTTCACCGTTGCCCAATGGGTCGGACAGCATCTGCACTGATCGGACAGCCTCGCCAACTTCAGTCCGCTCCCCCCTGACGCCGCTTGCGGAACTCGGCGACCTTATGCCGGTTTCCGCACAGCGCCATGCTGCACCAGCGTCGTTTGTGCGACTTAGTGCGGTCGTAAAACATCAATGAACAGTCCGCGCTTTCGCATTTGCGCACGAGGCTGAAATCACCTTCGGCCAGCAGCTCGGCGGCGGTGTAGGCCAGGCGGCCAAGGCGTTGGTTAGTGGCGTCAGCCTGTCGGAAGCGATCGAGCAGCGGGACGCCCGCTTCCTCCCAGACCAGTTGCGGCACCGCTTGCAGCAGAAAGGTATTGAGTGCCGACGGGTCCGCCACGCGATTCTCCCGGCGAGCGGCGAGCAGGTCTTCGATGCAGTCGCGCAACGTGCGCAATCGGGCGAGCAATTGCCCGTCACCCACCACCATCTCATCCGCCGGTCCGAAGCCGATCTGCTCCAGCCACTGCGCCGCGTCGGCATCGCTGGTCAGCAGATCGCGGCGCTGACCGTCGACCATCATTTGTGTGTTCAACAGGTCCAGCGCCGGATGGTCGGCCAGTATCAGGGGTGTGGGCGGTTCGATGGGGGAGGCGGTCATGACAATGTCCGGTTGAGCCGATGCGCAGATTGTAACCTATAAAAATTATTTGACTAGTTACATGCCTTGTGCAGAATACATTCGGGTAACCGGTAAAATTCAATTTGACAAGTTACATGAGGGCAAAGCCATGACCGTGTCTCAACATATCCAGGTTGCCTACAAATCCGTCGAAGCCGATGGCGTCGAGGTTTTCTACCGAGAAGCGGGCGCTCCGGATGCACCAGTGCTGCTGCTGTTGCACGGATTCCCCAGCTCGTCGCACCAGTTCCGCGACCTGATCCCGCTGCTGGCGGACAAGTACCGGCTGATCGCGCCGGATCTGCCGGGATTCGGCTTCACCGAGGTTCCGGCGCAGCGCAATTACCGCTACACCTTCGATGCCATCGGCGAGACGATTCGCCAGTTTGTCGATGTGCTGGAACTCAATCGTTATGCGATGTACTTCTTCGACTACGGCGCGCCTACCGGCCTGCGCCTGGCGCTGGCCTATCCGGAGCGGGTGAGCGCGATTGTTTCGCAGAACGGCAATGCCTATCTCGAAGGTCTGGGGGAGGCTTGGGCACCGATCCGCAAGTATTGGGCAGACCCGTCGCCGACCAATCGGCAGGTGATCAACGATGCCATCCTGCATCTGGAAGGCACCCGCTGGCAGTACGTGGAAGGGGTGAGCAATCCGGATCTCATCGCCCCCGAGGCTTACTATCTGGACGCGCTGTTGCTGGAACGGCCGGGTAACAAAGACATTCAGTTGGACCTGTTCTACGACTACCAGAACAACCTGAAGCTGTATCCGGCGTTTCAACAGTTCTTCCGCGATACAAAGTTGCCGACGTTGGCGATCTGGGGCAAGGGCGACCCGTTCTTCATTCCGACAGGGGCTGAGGCCTACACGCGCGACAATCCGAATGCGGTGGTGGAGTTGCTGGATACGGGTCACTTTGCGCTAGAGACCCATGTCAAACATATCGCTCAGCGAATTGTTGAAGTAGTGGGCAACCACATCAATTGAGATGTGCACTGTCGACGCGCACCGTGGTGGGCGTCGGCAGTGCCTGTTGTCCAATGCATGACTGTGGGATCAAACGAAACGTATTACAGTGAGCATATTAATTCGGCAGACCTATAACAGCCGCCCCCTCTCACGATAGTCGGCTTCTGGCCGATATCAGTCTCTGGTCAACGGCGGCTTTGATCGTGCTCGCTTCATGTCCACGGCTCGCACTGATGCGAGCGATTGTTCAGTTCGAACACCGATGGATGGACCAGGCGCTCGGACTACCCTCAAGCATATTTCTCGCTGGAGCTACCCGCAAGACCTCAAGACCTTGTGCCTTCAAGCCTTCGCCTTCTTCGGCCTCAAATACTTGGTCAGCCCCTGAAACCAGATCACCAGCGCCGGGTTGCCCTTGATCTGGATCGACTTGTCCTGAATCCCTGTCATGAACGCCAACTGCTTGTTTTTCGCTTGCATCGTGGCGAAGCCGTAGGCGGCGTCTTTGAAGGCAATGGCGAAAGCAGGTTCGGCGTGCACACCCGATTGGCTGGTGATGCGCTGGTCCTTCACGCGGAAATGCCGCGCCACTTTCCCGTCCAGGGTCTGTAGTTGAAACACCAGTTCCTTGTCACCCAACTGCTGCTGAAACGCAGGATTGGTTCGGCTGGCCTTGCCCATCAACAAACCCATCATCCACAGCAGAAAACGAAATTTCATGCGCAAGCCTCAAAAGAAAAATGAACGGCTGGCGCAGTGTAGCGATTTTGGGTGATAACGCCACTATCGCGATACGTTGGAAGAAGATCAGCCTGTTTTTGGCGTTGATGACTACCAAGTCATTGGCGGAACCCTTTGAAAAACTTTCCTCTCCACGCCGGTAAAAACGTTGAATCACGGGCACCAGCAAAGGCCTGACGCAGTGGGGACACCGAGAGAGGGCGTTGCGAAGGGTCGAGATCCAATGCTGTTTTCAGGGAGGTCCAACACTGTCTGGGCAGATGCCTGGTACTCAGAGGCTCGATTTTCAAACCCGCATCACGGGCTTGATTTGAAGGCACTCGACGCAAAGGGTGCTTGCCACATGCCAGTTCATAGATCACGCACGCCACCGAGTAGACGTCGGCGCTGACCGTCAGTGGTGAGCCATCCAGCAATTCCGGGGCAGCATAACCAAGGGTCCAGGCATGCAAGCAATGACGGCTCAGTTTTGGTAGGCCGGGCAATACACCCTCCTTGGCCAACCCCAAACCGAAATCGAATAACCGAACGCCTTCCTCGCTGAGCATCACATTGCTCGGCTTGATATCACCGTGAAGCACGCCACGACTGTGGGCATGGGCTAATGCATCAAGCAATTGAAGCGCGATGCCTTGCAGCTCTGACCACGGCAATCCCAAGGGGCGCTCGCAAAGCAATTTATCAAGGGTCAGGCCATTCATCAGCTCCATCGTAATGAAAGCCCTTTTTTGCCGGGTATCCACCTCGAAACTGAACAAACGGGGCACATTGGGGTGTTGCACACGCCGGGTCAGGGCAAACTCACTGAAAAGCAGGGCACTGGCGTCCAGGCAATCGGCATATTCATCGCTGAGCATTTTCAGCGCGACATGGGGCTCGGGATCACCGAACTGTTCCTGCAACAAATCCCGTGCGCGATACACCACCCCCATCCCGCCGGCACCGATCAGACGTTCGAGGTAATATCGCCCGCCCAGCATATTTTCCCCGACCTCGTTCATTGGCGAATAACCACGCCGGTCAGGTTGTCCCGTGCCGGACCGTCTAACACATGCTCGAACAAGTGCGCCAACGCGGCCCCCGGCGTGGGACGGTCCAAGGCACGGCCCAAGGTTTCACTGCTCAAGCCTTGATACAAACCGTCACTGCACAACAAAAACGCATCGGCGGGATGCACCACAAACTCCAGCACATCAAGGGTCAGATGCTCGCTGGCGCCTACTGCACGCGTCAACGCGGTCGAGTGTGGTTGAACCAAGGCCTGTCGGTCGTCCATTTTCTGTTCGTCGATCAGTTGCTGCCGCAGCGAATGGTCCTTGGTCAACTGATACAGCCGTTGCTCGCGCCACAAGTAACAACGACTGTCACCAGCCCAGATACAGACGGCGCGGGTGCCTTCGATCAGCAACGCCACCACGGTGCTGCCGATGGTGTCGTCATGACGCCCGGCAATCACGGTCAACTCCTGACTCAAGCGGCGATTGAGCCACAGCAGGCACTGACGTACTCCTTGGACCCGTTCCTCGAAATCGTTGCGCTCCGGCAATTCGGCGAGACTGGCGACGATCAACCGGCTGGCAATGTCACCCCGCTGATACCCGCCCATTCCATCCGCGACGACCCACAAACCCTTGTCCGGATCATCCAGGAAAGCATCTTCATTGCGCGCTCGGGTTTTCCCGGGATCGGTGCGCGCAACACTGCGCCAGACGCCACTCTTCGACATCAGAGTTGCATCGGCATGCGGAAAGTACGGAGCACACCCATGTCGAACGGATTAGGTGCGCGCTGACTCATGAGCAGGTAGTTGGCGCGCAGCCGCCCAGATCAGCTTTGAGTACCAACACATCACGACCGATCAGATACTCGGTCTGCATCAGGTCCAGCAGTCTGAACAACGACCAGGGTCCCGTGTTTTTCTCGATCCCTATCGGACGCCCGACCATTGTGTCGAGCACCAGGCTTGTGCGTCCATCTTCGGCATCGACAGGCCATTTGAATGAGGCTGCGATGATCGGCCCATGTCGGTACTCCATGGTCTTGTCGCCAAACCTGAACTCGGCACGACTGATGGCGGGATCCAGCGAGTAAGGTTCCAGCTTGAATCGTACTTGCGGTTCGGAAGGATCTTCGGCAAAAAAGCTCTGGCGGATCACGTGTGCAGAGGCCATCTGATCGAGATAAACCCGGGAGATAGGCAGTGATTGTCCATCAACGGTTTTAAGACGATAACTACCCGGCACGCCGCTCACAAATGGACGCATGTAATTGTCAAAAAAACTGTCGACAAGGCCCTGCGCCCTGAAGAACTCGCGAAAGTCGCTGAGCGCCACATCACTGGAGCTGTGGGCGCTGAATGGATATCGCTTGTTGATCGACTTGCCGTAGAAGTTGTACAGCTCAGTCTGATAACGCTGGTTGACGAATCGATAAGCGTCATTGAGCACCAGACGCCAAGTGTCTTCGGCAATCGTGTTGAACCAGGTCCCGACCGGACGCGGCAAACGACCGGATGCCGTTCGCAAAATGCTCAGCGCATCTCGCTGGCTACCCATGCGTGCCTTGGCCATTTCGTACGCCGCCTGGTCCGGAGTGCCGGCCCGAGCCAGACTCGCCAACTGCGTCTGTAGCTCATTGAGCGCGTGCAGTACCGCAGTCAATTCAGCACTCGGGCCGTTGTTGGCATCCAGCAAACGATGCAAGGGTTCGAAACGACGTTGCAACGCCTTTCTCGCCGTATCGGGCAAATCACCGACCAATGTCCCGGAAGCCTTCGGAACCTTGGCGGCAGCGAGTTTGCCCAAATTACCACTCGTAAGCTTTAGCGATGATGTCGCCGCTTCATCCAGGCTGTCGGCGATCGAAGGAATGCGCGTGTTGTCGCGAATTTGCACCAGCAGCTGTAGCACAGGGGAATTGGCAGACGTCATGCTGGCTAACTGTTCGGCAGCGCCCGCGGCGTCATCAATTGGTTTCAATGCGATCCGTCCGATGGCATCGCCCCAGACGTTGGCGTAATCACGAAAATACAATTGTTCCAGTTCGACCCTCAAGCGCCGCAGTTCCACGGCACTGACCTGCGAGCTCTCACCCAACACCCAGTTGTCGCGCAAAATATTCGTGACCAGCGCGCCACCTTGTACCGAAAAATACTGCTGATAGCCGTTCAGGGTGTAGAACCCGGGGATCGTGGCATGGCTACCCGTCAACAGATCGCTTTGTGGTCCCAAATGTTGATCCAGGTGGTATTCGGGAAGCGTTCGAGCCTGATCACGAAGCGCCCGGTAAACCACGTTGGCCATGGATTCGCTGCGTAGTATTTGCCGCGCCTGAACGATCAATGAATCGTTAAGCGGGAAACTGAATGGTTGCTTCAGCAAGCGTTCGAGATGTCCTTCCAGGCTGCTTTGCACGGAGTTGTTTGCGGGGTACCGGCGGGACCAATCGCTGGCTATCCAATCTTTCAGCCATACCGTGTCACGGCGATCGTTGAGACTCAGCATCAGGTATGCACGCAAACTATTGAGCAAATGCTCACGGTCCACCGGGCGGCTGCGAATCTGATCTTCCAACTGCGACGCCACCGATGGCAGCAGGTGCGATTCCAGCTCACGCTCGTAGGCTTTCATGATCACTGGATTGGCAGCTTCGCCTTGATACAAACCACCACGCTCCAAGTATGAAACGTCGCTGGCGATTGGGAATACCCGAGACGCAGCATGAATGGCATCAAGGTTTTGCAGAACCGACAGCACGTTATCTTGAGGGGTCAACGCCGATCGCTGATGTGTCCAGGTTTGCACCAGTGTGCGCAGGCTTTCCAGTCGCTCATGGTTGGCCGAAAACCCGCCGGCCCACCACAAACCGAACAGGCTCAACGCCGCGAGCGATGTCATGTACAGCGTTCGCTGCCTCCAACAAACAAGGCTTTGCTCACGTTTGTCCAGTTGTACAGAACCTGCCTCGGGAAAAATGACCTGGTTGAACAGAGGGTTGATGAACCGTGGATAACCAACGAGCGCAGCCGTTCCATCGTTGTTCACGCCACTGTACGTGAGCGGTTTTGCTGATCGAGTGGCGCTGGTGAAGTAGAAACCGCGAAATGTACTCTCGCCCTGACTGCGCAGAGCCATTTCAATGAACTGGCAAAGGCCCTCGCCGACCAATCCCAGTTGATGCGGGTAGTCGAGAATACGTCCTCGACAAAGAGGGTCGCGCTCCTGATGCATGCGCATGATCACTTGGCCATCAAGCCGATGCAGCAGTGCTTCGAACTCCATACGTATTGCACTCGGATCAGCCGTGCCCGGTTTTTTGCTCAAGCTCACACCCAGCACTTGATCACTTTCATCCCGACTCAGCTGATCAAAGAACTCATCAAAGCCAGGCTGCTGGTCCGCCTTGCTCAAAACCAGATAGACAGGCAGCTCGATATGCAGTGTTTGCTGCACCTCTTGCAAACGTGCACGCACATTACGCGCCAGCATCTGAAGAGCTTCGGAGTCATGAGCAAGGAGCATTTGCACCGGGAGAGTGACCAGAACACCATTGAGCGGGCGGGTCCGGCGGCGCTTGCGTAACAATCCCAGCAACGTGGCCCAACCGTCAGCATCAACGTCGACATCCGGCTGGGTGAGGTAGCGTCCGGGCGTATCAATGAGTACGCCGCTTTCGGCGAAGTACCAGTCGCAAGGGCGTGCCTCCTGCGGCTGATCAATCAATTTACGATCAAGTTGGTTGAAGGGAAACTCCAGCCCGGAAACATTCAACAGTGTGGTTTTGCCGCTGCCCTGAGGGCCGATCAGCAAGTACCACGGCAAATCGCGTCGCCCCCGCTCGCTGTGTTTGCGATAGAAACTCGATGTCTTGAGAATTTTACCCGCGTCCTTGAACCGCGCTCTCAGATCCCGGCGCTGTTCATCAATTCGCTGCTCGATCAGCGCACGATCCACGCCCTGCTCGCGCCCCTCGACTTGTTTTTGGACACCGCTGCGCCAGCTGACGTAAACCATGGTCAGCCCCCATACCAGAAACATCACACTGATACTCAGCAAGCGAGACGTCGGGCTTTCCCAGAATCTGAAATCATCTATCGCCAACAGTGGCCCGACATACCAGACCAGCAGTGCAGCCAACAGAACCGACAGCAGACTCCACACCCAGGTTTTGCGCAGAAAGGCGCCGGCTTTTGCGAACAAACTTGTCATCACTCGCGGCCCTTCCATGGTTGAAGCTGCGATCGAATCGCGGCCTGGTCAATTTGCTGGAGCGGTTGCAAAACGACAGCTCGCTGTTCACTCAAGACCCAGGCGAATCCCGAATACATCACCATCAGGCAAATCACGGTGATCAGCGCCATCGTCCACCACGGCACGGTATGAATAAGTTTTTGCCGCTTGCCTTCATCGTTGCCGTCGCTGCGAGTTGCCCGTTCGTATGGAACATCTGCACGCAACAGGCGAATCTGCCGGAAAAGCGCATCACGAAGACTTTCAAGTTCCACAAGACCGCGCGCCTGAATTCGATATTTACCCTCGAATCCAAGCGACAGGCACAGGTACATCAGTTCCAGCAACGACAGGTGCTTGACCGGGTTTTTCGACAATCGATCAAGCAGCTGGAAAAATTTTTCACCACCAGAGGTTTCATTGTGAAACCTGCTGAGAAGGTTCATTTGTGACCACTCGCTTTCCTTGCCCCATGCAGTCGTCACCACCGCCTCATCCACCACCGTGCAAAGCACATAACGTGCAGTTGAAACCTGGCTGCTTTCGACACCGGCACGTAATGCGCTGACCGCAAAGCGCTCCACTGCCGCGCTCAACCGCCGATTGAGGTTGGGCAGGTCTTCACCGTTAGCGCAATGCTTGAGCCGCACCACTTCCGAGAGCAGGCATGATGCCGACGCCACCAATGCGTTGCGGCTGACTTTGAAGGTGTCCTGCGGCGCCTGCCGAGCGGCGTAGATCATGCGGTCTTCGAGTTGCTCGAATTTCGGTGGGGCCACCGAATCAGTCAGTGGCCCGTGTGCCGGGCCACGGCCGAGACGGTCAAGCAGGACAGTTTTGTCATCCTGGGCGTATTGCATGTCCTTGATCATGTCGCTCAATTCCTGATGGCCCAGAACTTCAATTCCAGCTCCGCGAATTCACCGCTGACGTGAAACGCGAACCCACCAGAGCGTTCGAGTTGTGCCTGGTCTTCGGAGCCGAGTTCAACAATGAAATAGGTTTTGTTCGCGTGAAAGGCGATCTGACGCGGTGCCACGGGCAAGGGTCTGATTTTGAAACCCGGCAAATGCAGATTGACCAATTGGCGGATGCTCTCAACCGTGCCGATCTTGAGGTGCGCGGGCAATCGATGGCGCAGCTCTTCACTGTCGCAGTCGGCACTGGCAGCCAACACGAACGAAGCCGAACCCGCTAATTGGGTGTCATGCAGAGGGCAAACAATGATCCCGTACTGACGCGCCTGCATCGGCAACTCGATGGCATGCTGCTCCAGCACCATCGACAGCACCTGACGGATCGCCTCCATCAGCCTGCGAAAACTCGCACCCTGGTCACTGTGTTCATAACGGATATCCGCTCGCGGACGCTTACTGTCGCTGGAAAAAGTCGCCAGCTCGCCCAGCAGGGTCAATAGCGTGCAATACAACTCCTGCGGATGAACATGTTGCAGACTGAGATAGTGACGCAACAACGGCTCAGTACGATTGATCAATTGCAGCATCATGAAATCGCCGACCTCCGCACCTCCCACTTTCCCATTCGAACGGATCCTTTCAGCAAGGGTGTCACCCCGGTGGCCGAGCATGCTGATCACCTCTTTCAAGCACGACAGCAAGTAGCTCGATGAGTGCATCTGGATGTATGTCGGTACGAAATCCGGATCGAGACTGATGACCCCGTCGGGCGTGGTGTCGAGGACCCGGCAGATTTTCAATCTCACAAAACCCTGATCGTCTTGCTGCTCGCCAAGCAGTAAGCGAAAGTCTGGGCAAGCGCATTTGACCTGGCTTGCACCACCGTCACCGGCATTGGAGTCTGCAACCTCACGCTCATACGCGACATATCGCGCCAACACATCCGTCTGCTCCTGACGGCGGGCTTCGATGTGGTTGCCGGTCACCAGAGGCAACGCCAGATAAATCGCTGTATTGCCGGTATTCACAGGAACATCCAGCACCAGCGGTTGAGTGCTGCCACCCACTTCAAAAAGGCTGCCATCCGGCAGGACTCCCGAGGCACGGTTGACCACCAGTTTGCCCATATTGAGAAACTGCGAATCAACTTCCAGGCTCAGGAACCCCCAGGTGAAACTTCCCAGTAACTGAGTGCGGGACTTTATTTGATGGTCCAGATATCGATCGTTGTGCTGGAAGTGCTGCGGACGCAGCAACATTCCCTCCTGCCATATGACTTTATGGAAGTTCATGCTCAATTGTCCGCCTGTACAAACGCTTCGCTGCTGCCATGAATGCCGGCCTGATCAAGAGTCAGGTCGATGTGGGTGACGCCTCCCGTTGTGATTGGCACGGTGTAGCGCCATCGGGTTTCCGATAGATCGCGGTAGGCGGCGAGAATGCCTACGTAACGGCTTTGCGATTGCACGCTGAGCTTGAGTTCATGATGTTCGCCGGGACGCAGTTGCAACTCTTCACTTGCCACCAGGTCCGGGGCCAGGGACTTCGCGGCTCGTTCATAGAGGCTGAAAAAGTCGGCACTCTCGAATGCAACCGGGTGCTTGAGCTCAAAAAGACGCACGACAATCGGTGAAGGACGACCGTTGATGTCCGGGTTCAGCTGGTCACTCGCGGACAGCTTCAGATTGATTTTCGACAACGTGGAATACGGTGTTAGCGATGCGCATGCGGTCAATAGCATGAGCGCGGTCAGCGCGGTCAGCGCCTTGATAAAAACAGTCGAACGCCGAGACATGCCTGTCATCCCTGAAGGTCGTTGTGGAGGGTAGAGATCAAACGAATCTGCTCTTCATAGGCTTGGGAAAAGTCACGGGCCAACAAACGTTCAGTCCATTCACCATCCTGAAGCAGCGCCTGGTGATAACGGCCATAGGCTTTCCAGCGACTGCCGGACGTTCCCAGCAATGACGTGCTTTCACGCTCGAAACGAAGCGTCAGTTGCTGCGGTGAAAAATGTTCTACGGCACCCTTGACCGCCGCGCGGCTGGCGGCGAGCAAAGCCACCTGGTGCGCCTGAAGGTCGCGGAAAGCGCGGGAGATGGCTTGATCTGCCGGTAACTGACCTGACTTGTTGGCCAGCAACATGCCCAACAGCTCTTCGGTATCGATCCCATACTTGAGCGGGTTTGAATGGATACCCTGCAATGTCGTCTGCGCCAGCCGAAGCTCGTTTTTCAGTTCGTTGCGGGTGCGCAGGCTTTGCTGTAAACCCCCAATGCTCTGCTTGAGCAATTGCGCGGCTCTCAAGGCCAACGCTTCGCGGGCGCCAGTCTCGAGACCGTCGAGCTCCACGCCCAGCGCAGTACCAAAACGCTTCCAGAAATCTTCAGTCAGGCGCTCGGCAGGTTTGTGAGTCGTTAGCGGTTCAGATGCCTGAGGGGCATCAACCAACTGCGGCACTCTCATGTTTTCCATGTCGATGCGTGCAAAGTCAGCACATTGCATCGGCTCCTGAAAAATCGTATCGAGAGCCGTGAACTCGTCCAAGTCGAAGGCAACACGTTGCTGCTGATCCACGGCACTCAACGGATCGAAATTGAGGAAGACTTCATCAGGAATGATGTTGACTGTCGTTCGCGGCCTGCTGGCCTGGGTTTCAAATGCCGTGGACAAGTCATTGAGTCGCGCACGGATTTCGAAATCACCCAGCAGATAAACGCTGCCGGTTTCGATAGGCATCGCTTTATCTTTGGGCAGTTGTGTACCGGTTGAGCAGTCCTGAATACCGTTGCTGCTGATATCGGTCAGGAAGAACGCATTGTCGCGGCAGCTGATCAAGGCGTGTCGGCTGGAAAGGTGACGCTTGCGGTCCGGAATGATCCAGTCGCAATCCTCACCTCGGCCGATCATTCCGCCTGACGGGGTGAAGGTTTTCTGGCACAAATCTGTCGGTACGAACTGCTTGCTGCTCAGTATTTCGAGAACCAGCTCCATCTTGTTGATGCTCCTTGCAGTCACTGGCCGCGATGGGCCGCATGCGGATCACCCAAGGGGCGATAGGTGTTGTCGTTGAATTTGTAATTACCACCGCAACCAACCACGCCGCTTACAACGACGAAAGTCAGCAAGACGGCAGGCCAGTAGCGAACAGGCATGCGGAGTCTCCGAAGAACTGAAAAAGAAAGTGAGTGCAGGCAATCGAATCGGCAACCGTGACGGCGCGCTATCCATCGAGATCCCCAGCGCAAATGTTCAAGCGCCCCAGCCGGTACAGCAGGGTGCGGCGCGGCAACCCGAGTTCACGGGCGGTGCGCGTCTGATTACCGTGGTTTTTGCGCAGGCAATCGATCATCAGGTTGCGTTCGAATCGCGCCAGCCGTTCGCGCAGGTGCAGGCTTTTGTCTTCAGCATGCAGGTCCATGGGCAGGCAAAAATGCCCCGGCAACAATTCGCCGCCGTCACACAAGAGCAGGGCTCGCTCTACCATTGCTTTGAGCTCACGCACGTTGCCTGGAAAGGTATATGCAGCCAGATGGCCAAGCGCCGCATCGGACCAAAGCACCGCATCCCGTTGCAGGAGTGCACAAGCCTTGTCCGCGAAGTAACGAGCCAGGTCGAGAATGTCGCCTTCACGCTGGCGCAAAGCCGGCAACTCGATCGGAAACTGCGCGAGGCGGTAGTACAAGTCCTCGCGAAACTTGCCTTCGCTGACCAACAACGACAAATCCCGGTGCGTCGCCGCAACAATCCGCACATCGACTTTATGGGTGTCGTTGCAACCCAACGGTCGAATCTCTCCCTCCTGCAAAACCCGCAACAATTTGGCCTGCAGAGACAACGGCATGTCGCCGACTTCATCAAGAAACAAGGTGCCGCCGTTAGCCGCATCGAACAGGCCGGGACGATCCCGGTCGGCGCCGGTGAACGCACCTTTGCGATAGCCAAACAACTCACTCTCCAACAGGGTCTCGGCGAATGCCGCACAGTTCTGCACGATGAATGCCTGAGTGCGTCGAGGCCCAGCCGCGTGGATGGCTCGCGCGACTACTTCCTTGCCGGTACCGGTCTCACCCAGCAACAGTACGGTATAGGGGCTATGAACGACCTTGTTGATCAGGGAATAGGTGCGACGCATGGCGGGGCTTTTACCGATCAGTCCATAACCACTGGCATTCGGGATACTGACCGGCACAGGCCGCGTGTTGCCGCCAGGTTGGCGCAAGCGCTGCAACAGTTGTGTCTGGCGCAGTGCGAACGCTCCTAACTGACCAAGGGAGCCGGCGAATCCCTGCAGTTCAATCGATCGATGGCTGGCACACAGCACTAAACCCTCAACCGCTTTTCGTTGATTCAATAACGGCACACACAACAACGATTGCCAGGGTCTGGGCTGAAACGGCAGGAAATCCGTGTCATGCAGGCTGTCGCTCAATGAACCGAGACACACCACGCGGTTCTGGCGCAGCGCAAAGTGCAGCAATGCTCGATCACTGTAATCCGCCTGCAAACTCGAGCCGGCCCGGGGTTGCAGAATTCCGTCGAGGCACTCGCTGTTGAGCCCGAGGGCGTTGTGAGTCGGGTCCAGAAGGTATAACTGCGCCAACTCGCAACCACTCAGTTGCGTGACCCCGCGCAAGAAATCCCCCAGCAACTCGTCGCCATCTGCCGCCCGTGACAACCCGGAGAACTGCTCCACCAGGGCCTCGGCGTACACCAACGGCTGCTTCAGGTTCGCGAGCATCGCCCCCATTTCAGACAAACTCGCAGACAACACAGGCATCGGCATCCAGCGTCGCATGGACATGCCTGAGGGACTGTCCTGTAGCCATCGAATCGAGTACACGATCGGCTATTCGAGGCAGTACATGCAGATCCAACAAGTGGTCAATAAAGCGCGCACCGCTGTCGCTTTGAATACAGCGCTCGGCCAGGTGATCGACGAGGCTTTGTCCGTAGGTGAAACCCAGCTTGCGACGGTGCATGCGCTCGCCCAAACGGTCGAGTTTCATTTCAATCAACTCGCGCAGTACCGACCCGCCAACGGGGTAATAAGGCACGACACGCATGCGCGCCAACAATGCCGGTTTGAAATGCTGGCTGAGGATAGGCTCAATGGCTTGCTCCAATACTTGTGCGGCGGGCCGCCCGGCATCTTTGCAAAGCTCGCTGATCTGCTCACTGCCCAGATTCGAGGTCATCAGGATCAGCGTATTGCGAAAGTCGATTTCCCGTCCTTCACCATCGTTGACCACGCCTTTGTCGAATATCTGGTAGAACAGGTTGAGGACGTCTGGATCGGCTTTCTCGACCTCATCCAGCAATACAACCGAATACGGCTTCTGACGTACTGCTTCAGTGAGCATGCCGCCTTCACCGTAACCGACATAACCGGGGGGCGAACCGATCAGGCGCGAAACTGTGTGTTTTTCCTGAAATTCAGACATGTTGATGGTGGTGATAAAACGATCACCGCCATACATCAGGTCTGCGAGCGCCAACGCAGTTTCGGTTTTGCCGACACCACTCGGACCTACCAACAGAAACACACCTAGCGGTGTGTCTGGCCTGTGCAGCCCGGCAGCCGTTGCGCGCATTGCACGATCCAATGCCTCAATGGCGGGTTGCTGACCACGAATACGCTTGTGCAGGTCATTGGCAAAACCGGCGACCTTGGCATTGTGCTCTCGGGCCAGCTGCGTAAGAGGCACACCGGTCCAAGCACTCACCACTTCGGCTACCAGGCGCGGACACACTTCAAAACTCACCAGTCGTTCATTGCCCTGCGCTTCGATCAGAGCACGATGAGACTCAGTGAGAGCCGCCTCCAACGTCGCCACACATTGGATTTCATCGGCGTGCCGTTCGGAGCATTCGCCACCCTCGTCGATGCCAATCGCAGCCCGCGCCTGGGACAGTTGCCGGCGTAGAGTCAACACAGATTCGGCTATGCCGACCTGCTTGTGCCATCGGGTCTGCAGCGCTGCTGTTTCCACTTCGAGATCGTGCAGGTGCGCTTCCAGAGCGTGCAAGGATTGATGATCGATCAACACACCCGCTTCGGCATCGCGGCGTAGCGCCTGGCGTTTTCGCTCACTTTCCGCCAGCTCGGCCTGCAACTGTTGCAGGCTTTGCGGGGCAGCGGCCAAGCTGATGCGGACTCGGGCGCATGCCGTGTCGAGAACGTCGATCGCCTTGTCTGGCAACTGCCTGCCCGTAAGGTAACGAGCAGACAATTTCGCGGCCGCCACCACGGCATCATCGCGCAAATAGATTCCGTGGCTTTTTTCATACACAACGGCGAGGCCACGAAGAATCGTCACGGCTTCGCTGACGGTGGGCTCAAGCAATTGCACCGGCTGGAAACGGCGGGCCAGTGCAGGATCTTTTTCGAAGTATTTTTTGTACTCGGTCCAAGTGGTTGCCGCGATGGTTCGCAATTCGCCTCGGGCCAGCGCCGGCTTCAGCAGATTGGCCGCATCGGAGCCACCGGCAGTGCCGCCAGCGCCGATCAGGGTATGCGCCTCGTCGATAAACAGAATGATTGGTCTGGGCGATCCCCTGACCTCATCGATCACACCTTTGAGGCGCCGCTCGAACTCACCTTTTACGCTTGCACCGGCTTGCAACAAGCCCATATCCAGCGACATCAACTCGACACCGCGCAACTCCGGCGGTACGTCACCGGCAACGATTCGCAAGGCCAGACCTTCAACGACAGCCGTTTTACCGACGCCCGCGTCACCCACCACAATCGGGTTGTTTTTACGGTGGCGGGCGAGGATGTCGATCATCTGGCGGATCGCATCGTCGCGACACAAAACCGGGTCCAGATCGTTGTCACGGGCCTGCTGAGTCAGGTTATGGGTAAATCGCTCCAACAGTGACTCACCGCCCTTGGCTATGTGATTGGTGGCGTGCTGCGGTTGCTCCGACAACGCACACTCCCTCAGCCGCTCGGCGTTTAGCCTGGCGAGCAAAAGTTGATAACGACTGCCGGCGTAACGCATTGGATTACGTAGCAGTGCGAGAATCAGCGCGGCCTGGTCTATCTGGCTGCGCCCCAATTCGAGATTCGCCACCAGCAAAGCATCCTGCAGCCATTGCACCAGCTCTGGAGCGAACACCGGGTTGCGTGAAGCGCTATGCTCGGCCGGCAAATGCAAAGCCCTGATCAGCTCCCCCGCATCGACTTCAGCGTCTTGCAATGCACGGCCGAGCAAACCTTGCGGACGCTCCAGCAAGGCCAGAAGCAAGTCCTCGATGAGCACTTTGCCGGCGCCACGTCCGACGCAACGTTCGGCAGCGCTTTCCAGATCACGGCGGCTTTGGGCGTCCAGCGCCTGAATGAGTTGTTGCAGGTCCACGTTGATCATCAGTCACGTCCTTAATGAATGTTGCTGCCCAGGGTCACAAGACCGTCGGCGTGCTCACGCCCTACCCAACTGGTCCACCCCAGGCGGCAGGCGCTCCGCTCGCCTATGCGAAATTCGTGGATCTCTTCCTGGCGCAGCAGCAGGCGAATGTCGTAGTCGAGCGGATCTCGCAGGGTGAACCGAACCAGTGCACACAGGGGTTGATAGCCGAAACCGACCGGCAGAAATTCATGAAAGCGTTGCAAGTCGAGCTCACGGATATGAATCCGAAACTTGCCGCTGCGATCACGAACGTATTCGCCCAGTACCAGATCCTCGCCCAGCGTGCTGTTGGCACGACCAAGGCGATTGCGTTGCTCATGCAGAATGTCGACGCGACGCTCAACGCATTGCTCGATGAAAATCTCGGCGTGCTTGAAGTAATAACGCAGCACGGATTCGATCAGGGCTGCCGAGTGGGCACGCAAACTGAGGAGCCCGAGGTAGGGCAAAAGACGTTTCCAGTTCAGCTCGCCAGCCTTGCGGATTTCAGCTCCACCCAGACCGATCAGAGCAAACAGTTGCGCCGAAAAAGGGTCGATGGCGCCGCTCTTGAAGCCGGCGCGATACCGGTATTTGCGCCATATCGGCAACATCAAT
The DNA here is from genome assembly GCF_004307605.1 of Pseudomonas sp. Sample_24. Classification (NCBI taxonomy): domain Bacteria; kingdom Pseudomonadati; phylum Pseudomonadota; class Gammaproteobacteria; order Pseudomonadales; family Pseudomonadaceae; genus Pseudomonas; species Pseudomonas sp. Sample_24. The sequence continues at coordinate 14,371 of NZ_RCNW01000254.1, read as the reverse complement.
CGCTGCAGCCGATGGTGAAAGAGATCGAGGAAGCTGCGAGTCGCGTTACCGTCTTCGCTGTCACCCAAGGCCTGCTCGACATAGAACGATGGCAGGGGTGAACCGGAGCCTGTCAGGCTGATCAGGTTGAAACGCAATCGCGCTCGCAACTGCCCGTGCTCCTGAAAAAACTCCACGCGGTCGACGTCACTGCCCGGGAAACCCAAGCTTGGATTGGCCTGGAACTCCAACTGCTCGTACAGTTCTTCTTCGCTCATGCAGGGGTGCGCCTCGCGCAGCCGATCCATGACGGCCAGCACCGCCTGGAACAGCGAATACTCGCGTATGACTTGACTCAGCCTACTCAAAGGAGAGGCTGCAGACCCATGCGGGGTAGCCATTGGTACACCTCTCCCTGTGTGCTGATGACCCGCAGCTCGTGATACGAATTGAGGCTGGCATAAAGCGCAAAAAACTCATTGAGGACCGAGGCGAACACAAACAGATCGCCTTCGCCGATATACCCTTGCGGGTCGATGGTCAGCTCCGTTCGCAAACCCCGAACCGGTAATCCTCGGTGCAATCTGTCGACGTGCTGATGCTTGATCGACTTCAGCCCACCGAGCAGACGCTTGCTGATTTTTTCAGCGTGCTGGTCGTAGTAGCGGGGCAAGTCATACGTTTGGAGAATCACTTTCAGTGCATTGACGTCCGCCAGGGACAGGTAGTTGAGCGACATGTTGCTGATCAACTTCCAGAGAAAGTCCCGATTGAGCGGTGGCGCAAAACACGCGGTGACCGGTGTGATGTTGCGAAAGCTCAAACACTCAGGTGTCCGTTCGCAGGCTTGATTGATGTCACCGAGCTTGAGTTTGCGCGCAAGGTTCTGGTTGGTGCAGACCAGCTCAATCGAAAGGGTTTCCTGCACGTCGGCAGGGTGCGTGCCGAAGCTTAAGTAAGTGTCGAGGCCGTCGTGCACCAAGGACGGCCGCTGGCGCACGCTGTAATGCGGCCGCCGGGTCGGCACATCGAAGCTGGGATCATGCTCGAACGATTCAAACGGCACATACTGGCGATAACCCAATCCACCCGGCCGCCAGCCGGTAACGGTTTCCACTGAGTACACACCGCAGCTTTGCTGGTTATACCGGGCAGGCAAAAGCAGGTATTCATCCTGTTTGCCGTCGAGTCGTACCGGCATCGCATCGTGTTTGAACAAATTTACGATGGGTGTGCAGTGAAGCTTCACGTTATCAAGGGTCGGACGCAGTCGTTGCAATGCGCTTTTGCGAATATCGAAGCGCAACTCCAAACCTCGCACTTGCTTGATGCTTTCTTCAGGCAAGGTCTTGAGCAGGTCGAGACCATTGATATCGACGAACAGGAATTTATCCTGAAAAGCGAAATACTCCTGCAGGTAGCGATAACCGCGGAAGGTATTCAGCGGATATGGCATCAACGCTTCGCCTTCGGCAAAACCCACCGGTTGCACACACTCATCTGCTAGCTGCAATGTCATTGGCAGATCATTGGCCCCGACAAGCGGCTCACCCGTCCCATCCAGCGGAATCAACTCGACACCTTGCAGATTCCGCAAAAGGCTCAGATACAGCATTTGGCTGATGTAACGTTCGCCAGCAAAGTGCAGGCGCAAGCGACGCAACTGCAACTCGCCCAGATGACCGTCAGCCGTCAATTGCAGCCGCAGGCTCAACAGCGAACCATCACCCTTGACGGAGTGGCTCAACCCAACGAGATCCAGCGCTGTCACTTCGGTGGCATAGCACGTGCGAAAACGGCAACGCACGTCTTCAATCGGTACGCTCTCCACTGGCGTGTCGCGCGCAACCGTCAACGCAGGCTCCGAACGTGCCAGGGGACTGAATTGCAACATGCTGAAGGCCGGAACCGGCCGCATGTAATTGGGCCATAGCAGTTGCATCAACGAATGGCTGAGCTCAGGCAATTCGTCGTCGAGCTTTTGTCGCAAACGTCCGGTCAGAAAGGCAAAACCTTCCAGCAAACGCTCCACATCAGGGTCTTGCCCGGTCTGCCCCAGGTAAGAAGACAATGCCGGATTGCGCTCGGCAAATCGACGACCCAACTGGCGAAGCGCGGTGAGTTCACTTTGGTAGTAGTGGTTAAATGACATGGCGAGCTCCAGATATCATTGGCTCACCATGACCTGACCATTGCCATCCAAGCGAGCGGCAAAACTGACCTGACGCTTGAAACCATCGACCTCCAGCAAGCCTTCAATACAGAAGCCCAAACGAAGCAGATCGTGTTGCTGTAATTGAGAGTACACACGCACATTGCTCAATCGCGGCTCGTAGGCTTCGATAAATCGTTCGATGTGCAAACGGGCGCGATTCAAGGAGTCGTGCAGGCTCAGGCGCATGTCATTGAGATCCGGTAATCCGTAATCTGCCAGCGTCTGCACACTGCCTGCACGGGTGCTGAGCATCTTGGCCAGATGAGCAGCCACGGACGCCATGGCAGAGTTTTCCAGACTCCATCCATCACGTTTGGCTGCATCGCCATTCAGGCGTTCGAAGAGGCTGCCGTATCCGGCCATGGGTCAGTTCCGCCTACTCTTTGTCCAGTTTGCCAACCAGAGAAAGGGTGAAGTCGGCCCCCATGTACTTGAAGTGCGGGCGCACGTTGAGGCTGACGCGGTACCAACCGGGCTCGCCATCCACATCGCTGACAGTGACTTGAGCCGCCCGCAGTGGTCGCCGGCCGCGCACTTCGGCACTCGGGTTTTCCTGATCGGCTACGTACTGGCGAATCCACTTGTTGAGTTCCAGCTCGAGGTCGGTCCGCTCTTTCCACGATCCCAGTTGCTCGCGCTGGAGAACCTTCAGATAGTGGGCCAGCCGATTGACGATCATCATGTAGGGCAGTTGCGTGCCGAGTTTGTAGTTCAGTTCGGCAACCTTGCCTTCGGCGCTGATGCCGAAGTGCTTGGGCTTCTGTACGGAACTGGCGGAGAAAAAAGCGGCGTTATCACTGCCCTTGCGCATTGTCAGGGCGATGAAGCCTTCCTCGGCCAGCTCGAATTCACGACGGTCGGACACCAGCACTTCGGTTGGAATCTTGGTTTCGATTTCGCCCATGCTTTCGAAGTGATGCAACGGCAGATCTTCAACCGCACCGCCGCTCTGTGGACCGACGATGTTCGGACACCAGCGAAACTTCGCAAAGCTATCAGTCAACCGGGTGCCAAATGCGAATGCCGTATTACCCCATAGATAGTGCTCATGACTGTTGGCGACAGTTTCTTTGTAGACGAACGATTTGACCGGATTTTCTTCCGGGTCGTAGGGGTTGCGCAGCAGGAAGCGCGGCACGGTCAGGCCAATGTAGCGGGCGTCCTCTGACTGACGGAAGCTTTGCCATTTGGCGAATTGCGGGCCTTCGAAATGATCCTTGAGGTCTTTCAGGTCCGGCAGGCCGGTAAAGCTGTCCAGACCAAAAAACTCCGGACCGGCCGCGGCAATGAATGGCGTATGGGACATGCAGGCAACGCTGGCCACGTATTGCATCAACTTCACATCCGGTGAACTGGGGGACATGAAGTAATTGGCGATGATTGCGCCGACGGGCTGGCCACCGAACTGACCATATTCCGCGGTGTAGATGTGCTTGTAGAGGCCGGCTTGCATCACTTCCGGTGAATCTTCGAAATCGTCCAGCAGGTCGGCTTTGGACACGTTGAGGATTTCGATCTTGATGTTCTCGCGGAAGTTGGTGCGATCAACCAACAACTGCAAACCACGCCAGCAAGACTCCAAAGACTGGAAGTCCGGGTGGTGAAGAATTTCATCCATCTGCTGGCCAAGCCTGGCATCGATCTCGGCAATCATTCGGTCGACCATGGCCTTTTTTACCGGTTCACCGCTGTTCTTTGGCTTGAGTAACTCCTCTATAAAAGCCGACACGCCGCGCTTGGCAATGTCATAGGCCTCATCGTCCGGGGTCAGGCGGGTTTGGGCAATGATGCTGTCGAGCAGACTGTTTTCACGGCTCTCGGTGTTTTGCTGTTGTGCTGCATGGGTACTCATGTGGCTTCCTTGGCGGCAGAGAGATCAGGCTCGCTCGGTTGTGGCATCCAGTCCCAGCTCGGCCAATACGCGGCTGCGGGATTCGTCGTTGGCAAGCACACCTTCGATGGCTTTACGGAAAGCAGGCGCGTTACCCAGCGGGCCTTTGAGGGCCACCAGCGCGTTACGCAGTTCCATCAGTTTTTTCAGTTCCGGGACTTGTTCGACCAGGCTGGCCGGATTGAAGTCTTTCATCGAGCCGATGCGCAGACCCACGGCCAACTCTTCAGTACCGTCGTCCTGAAGCCGGTTCGGCACGCTCAAGGTGACCTGAAGCTCTTGCTTTGCGAGCACCTCATCGAAGGTCATCTTGTCGATGCTTATCGGTTTGCGGTCTTCAACTTTTCGCTCGTCCTTACGCTGGGTGTAGTCACCGATCGCCACCAGTTTGAGCGGCAATTCGATTTCTTCCTGAGCGCCCCCTATGGCGGGCTTGAACGTTACGTTGATGCGTTCCTTTGGGGCTACCGAGCCTTCTTTGGCCATGGCTATTCTCCTTGCGGTTTTGGCCCGGAGGCCTAGTCGAGTGCCACTTCAAGATCGAGGTGGCACAACCTGCGATAAATCTCTTCCTTGCATTCGCGCACCGCATGACTCTGCGGCAACAACTCGCAGCAGCTGTGCAGCAACTGCAACACTTGCAGCGCAAGTGCCGGCTCCCAGGTTTGCAGGCCTGCATCGCGTAATGTCTGGTCGAGGTTTTCAAGTTGGGTCTTGGCCAATTCGTATTTCCTGGCCTTGAAGCACAGCTGCGCGAGGGTGAACTGCCAGAAAAACCGAACGCGCCCACCTTGGGCGCTTTGCATGTGCTGCTTGAGGATTTGCACCGCCGTCTTGAGGCCGTCCTTGTGCAGGATCGGCAAGACGTCTTCCAGCGCCAGTTCCCAGGCAGGCTGGGTGTCGACGACTTCGGCCTTGCGCGGCGCGCTGGGGTTTTGCAAATGCGGCATCACGAAGGCGCTGATCCAGGCGCGGGTGGCAGGATTGGCGAACGGTGCGCCGTCATGGAAACGCAATTCGATAATGGCTGGCAGGCGCTGAATCAACAGCGCGAAATGAATTTCCACTTCGCGCATGGCCATTTCTGCATTAAGGCCTTGGAGGCACTCCCAAACCATTCGCTGACCGTCGAACCAGAACGGTGCCTTCGCCAGGCTTGCCTCCAAACCGACCAGCAGGTCGGCGTACTTCGCTTGGTCGTGATGGTCTTGAAAGGTTTTTAGCTTGTCGGCCGGCAAGCCACGCAAAACGGTGATTTGATCGGCATTACGCTCTGGCAAGGTTTCAATGGGCAGCCAAAGCAGCGTGCGATTGAGGCGCAGCGCGCGCAGGTCAGTGGCATTTTGCTTGAGCCACCAAGCGCACAAAGGGAGGGCGTTTTCTTGCTGGGCACGCAAGGCCTTGTGGGCTTCTTTCTCGTTATCGATCGGTGCGCCGGGGGTGAATAGCTGTGTGGCGGCCTGCTTGACCTGGGCCATCGCGGCGCTCACTACACCAGGTTCCGGTTGATTGTCGGCAGCACGCTGGACCCTGTTTTTCAAGCGACGGGAGATCGGCAACAATAACGGGGCTTCGTCGCCCAGCTGCTCGGTGCAAGCAGCGTCGAGGCCTTCCAGATGCTCCACCAGACGGCGGAACAGCGGAAGTTGCTCCTTGATCGCGATGTTTTCGTTCAACACCTGCTCAAGACGCGGCACCAACCAATTGATGGCAGCGCAGCGGGTGCGGGATTTTTGCGGGTAAATCTCGGCCCAGTGGTTTTCACACAAGTGATGCAGTAAACCGAGACCGGCCAGCAGACCCGGGAAGGATTCACCCTGGTAGAGCGCCCAGGTCAGCCAAGCACCAACGCGCAAATCCTTGGAATGGCTGCGAAGTACGTTCTCGCTGGTTTCGCGGATCATCAGCCAGTCGATCTGACCGCTTTCATGCATGGATTGGGCTTTACCCAACTCACTTTCCAATGCCTCGTATTCACTTGAATAACGGGCATCATCGCCTGCGAATTTCTCTGCGAACACTGGCGACCTGGCAAGATCAAGGTAATGCGCCGAAAGCTTGCTGGAATAGGTCATATGAACTTACAACTTGCGTGCACAAGTTTTATTGCAACCTGATGCCAATCTACAGCTGGAATTCTGGGCAAAGGTCTCGACTCCGTGTTGAGCAAACGCGCTTCCGTTCAAGGGTCGAGAACTTACTTTGTTGACGAAGAACATGTCTGTAGGAGGATTCGCCACTTAGGTGCGACTGATCCTTCAGTCATGTAAGACAGGCAAGAGCGCCATTGTCTGCGGTTACGCCGTCGACCAGTTTGTGCATCCAGACACCGCTTGGTAACTTGATGACCTGTTAACTATTCAAGCAATTAACAACCCCGATTGGTGTGTTCTTCACCTTCGGGGTTTTTCTCGTTCCGGCGCCCGGCACACAGTTGGGAGCACAAAACCCAACACAGTTAACTTCCCTGTTTCCGCAACGCGTGTAGGACGCGTCCGATTTGATCTTTTGGGTCATGCGGTCCACCTGTGTCTCGGTACTTTGCACAAGTACAACTTGATGAGTCATCCAAGGAGCGAATTGTCAGGGAGACAATTGATGTTTTTATGGCACATGGTGCCCACATGGCACGAGATAGAAAACCGAATCACTCGAGAGATGGGTTACCAGGGAGGCGCCCGGTATCGCACTCACTTTAACGAACCCGCTCCCTCCCTCTCGCTCAATATCCGTCGGATCAACAGCGTCAGGTCTGCCTTCATTGAGGCTGAGTGGGAAGCGGCTCGCTTATTGAGACAACGCTTCGCTGACATCGATATCGCCAGCGTTCTTAACGAGCTGATCGAAGTCGTCGCTCAAATGGCGATGATCGTTGCCGGCAGTGTATTGATCGGCGGAGCCATCGGCGCAGGGACCGGCGCGTTTCTCGGCGGTGTGGGCGCCATCCCGATGGGCGCGGCTGGCGCTGCGATGGGCTTGCAAGTCAGCACGTGGATATTGGGCATACTGGGCCTGACGTCCATTGCCGAGTTCTTCACCGAAGGTCTGCCACGCATTGGCGACTATTACTGGCGTGGCATCCACATCGCGTGGAACGGCCCACGCAGTGAGGGAGGTTTAGACCCGTTCAGGCCGGATGATTCATCTGCCCGATACAGCGCCACCCAAGAGATTGCACGTGGCCATGTGGAGGTTGTCGTCCTGCTGCTGGGCGCCATCGTGGCTCACATCACCCGTGGTCGAGGCAATGCGGGCGTCCTCGCCCAGGAGATGCGAGCCAGCCCCAAAGGCGCGCGACTAGGCGAATGGATGCTCAAGCACGAAGACGCCCTGAAAAAACGCCCAGACCTGCAAACCTCAGCACCGCACCGGGGGGCTCTCAGCCATCAGGACCCTGCGCCACCGGCAAATCACCCACCAAACAAAGACAAAAACCCGCCCAGTGACAAGCCGAACGCGATGCCGCTTCATAAAGTCGAATGCTTCAAAGCGGACAAGCTGCCAGCGTCTAAAATCGGAGAATTCGAACGGCAGTTGAAGGGACAAGAAGACGGGCTGAATCGGCTGACGGTTGATGAGTATTTGGAGAATATTGCTAATCCGGTGAAGCGTAGTCGTGAAGCTGCCAGACAAGCTCGAAAAGAATTACAAGACACTTTGCAAGAGCGTTTTCTGAAGGAAAACTTGCGAACGATGAGCTTCACGGCTGCAAGAGAAGAGAGCGTGAAAAAAGCCAAGGAAACAATGTCAAACCTTGCAGGACTGCATAACCCCGATCTGAGCGCAGGTGGCAAAGATATCATTGCTGACTTCGGTGATCGGCGAGTTAACTCCAGCATAGGCCCTCAGTGGAGACCGAAAATTTTGAATTTGAAAAAGGCCGCCGAGGCAGTGCCCGCGACGCTACGCGGCCAGACGTTTCTAAATGTCAAACTTCATAAATGTTAAGGAGAGCTCGACAATGGATGAGGTATTTTCGATTTTTCTGGAGACATTTGGTGCACCTGTTGATCGACAGGAAGTACCGGCGTCTAGTATCGAACGTTACAAAGGCAAGCTGCCTAATCAGCTGCTTGAATACTGGGCGGAACACGGTTGGTGCGGTTATGGCGATGGAATTTTCTGGATCGTTAATCCACAAGAATACGACAGTGTGGTGGCATCTTGGATTGAAGGGACTCGTTTTGAAGAGATTGACACATACCATCTGATTGCTCGTAGCGCCTTTGGCGACTTGTACCTCTGGGGCGAGAAAACGGGATTTTCGCTTAAGATAACCAGCGTGCTTTCTCGTGTGGTTGTTAAAAACCTCGAAATCAATAATGACGATATGGACAGAGAACTGCAGGCTTTTCTGCTTTCCAGAAATGTGGACTCCAACGATTATGGTGACCTGTTCAAACCAGCAAAGAAAAAGCTCGGCACCCTTCGTCACGACGAAATGTACGGCTTCGTTCCAGCCCTGATGTTCGGCGGCCCGGACACCCTCGATCATCTTGAGAAAGTGAAGGCGGTGGAACACCTCACCCTGCTCTCCCAAATCGCCGAACTTCAGCCTTACAGTTTTTCGGATCTATAAACGATCGGCTCCGGGTCTCGTCTCGGAGTCGTCAAAGGACTAAGGCGATACTGAATGGACAAAGTATTTACCAGATTTTTAGAGAAATTCGGTGGGGCAATTGATAGGCGGGAAGTACCCCTTTCTAGCTTCGATCGCTACCGGGGCAAGCTGCCCAATCTCTTATTGGAATACTGGGCCGAGCACGGTTGGTGCGGTTACGGTGACGGGATATTTTGGATCGTAAACCCTCAGGAATACGAGGGGGTTGTGGCTTCCTGGACTGAAGGAACAAAACTACAAGAGCGTGATACCTATCATTTAATTGCTCGTAGCGCTTTCGGCGACCTGTACCTCTTTGGTGAAAAAACGGGATTCTCTCTTAACATAACCAGTGTTCTTTCTCGCTGTGTTATCGACAATTTCGAAATTACAAATGAACAAATGGATCGGGAACTCCAAGATTTTTTGTTATCCATGGATGTGGACACAAATGATTATGGCGAGCTCTTCACACCAGCAATGAAAAAACTCGGCCCCCTGCGTCACGACGAGATGTACGGCTTCGTTCCAGCGCTGATGTTCGGCGGCCCGGACACCCTCGATCATCTTGAGAAAGTGAAGGCGGTGGAACATCTCACCCTTCTCTCCCAAATCGCCGAGCTCCAGCCCTACAGTTTTTCGGATCTATAGACGGTGGGCTCCGGGGCTCGACTAGGAGTCGTTTTGATCGTTCCTACGCTCTGCGTGGGAATGCCGCCATGGATGCTCTGCGTCCACCTGTGACGCGGAGCGTCACGGGATTCATTCCCACGCAGAGCATGGAAACAATCGGCATGCATATTCAACAAAAGCAACAAAAGGAGCAACAAAAGGGGACGGATCCATTATCCAGAGCTGCAAAGACAGTTCGAAAAAATAAATCCGTCCCCTTTTTGTTTTAAGCCTGAAACCGCACAGTGGAAACCTTAGCGCCAAAACTTTCCAGCCGCTCTTTTACAGGATCAAGAGACGCATATGCAGGCTTAAAATGGCCCGAATTGTTCGTAATACTGAAACTTTTAACTCCAGTTCGGGTGATCTCCCCAGCACTAATCACTTTGGGACTACCGGCGGCCACGCTCAAACCAAGGTGACCTGAACTGCCTATAAAAAGCTCTTCATGCTGGGTGAAAACGAAACTTACCTGATTACCACCTAATGTCTTAGTCCTAGACTTATAGAGCTGGTGTGTATCTGGAATTAATTTCAAGCTTTTTGCAGAAGATACCTTTGCTATCGGAACCCTGAGAGAATAGCCTTTACTTCTCGCTTTTTTGTACTGTTGGAGTATGACTTCAGAGGGCACATCTTTATCGAGTAGCCTTTCATACATCGTATAGTGGCTAGACAATCGTGGTGTTGGAGGTGGAGAAAAAGAAAATGCTGGTTTCTCTTTGATTTTGAATAATGTTTTAAAAAATTTCCATGTTGAAATGTGACCGCTTTCATCATATCGATTAATCGGATCCCCTGAGCAATACGCATATGAGTTCAATCCACCCCGCCCAAATGGACTTAAACTATCGGGACTGTTGAAACGCATCAAAATTGGGTTAAATGCTCGATATCCATTACCCAGCAAATAGTGTCCAGTTATCGGTTCTGGTCTTGCGCCGTTAAATCCTAATAAACTAAGCAAGCCGTCTCCAGTTAGACGATGCCCATAAGGTGTGTAGGTAATGGAACTAGAATGATTGGCCCTGACTACCTGCAACACCGAGCGCATTTGATCTGTCACCAAAAGTGAGGATTCCACCAAATGGTTCTGCCGATCATGTTGAGCCAGTAGTTGATCGTCGTGTTGAAAAATAGCGCGTTGCATAGAACCTTGAATTTCCGTGGCCAAGCGATTTTTACAGTAAAAGCGTTGAAGCCCGGCATCATCTATAGGTGTCGTACTGACGAGTCGGTCCAGCGGATCGTAGTGATATCGGCAGAGCACATCTTCTTGGGGGAAAGGCATGGGCTGAACTCCGGAAAGTTCCGATTTAGGTAATTCATACTCTATATTCTGCGAAGGCCTGTCTACTATCAGAACTGATAGGTAGAAATCCGTTGCGAAGGTCACAGCTGAGTTGCCGGTAAAGCGAAAAGAGGACGACCGAAAAGGCGATCGAATAGGGGACCGACCGAAAAGGGACCCGAAAAGGGACCCGAAAAGGGACCCGAAAAGGGGACCGAAAAGGGGAGACCGAAAAGGGGACGGATCTATTTTGATCGTTCCCACGCTCTGCGTGGGAATGCCGCCAAGGAGGCTCTGCGTCCAACTGTGACGCGGAGCGTCACGGGATTCGTTCCCACGCAGAGCATGGGAACGATCGGGGGTGCACAAGCGCAAAAAAAAGGTTCATCACGGATTACCGGGAAAGACGCTCTTGATCTTCATGAAAAAGAATTCGCTATCCCGGTAACCGTACGCCATCCGCTTAATGACCTTTATTCGATTGTTTATGCCTTCCAACTGGCCCGTATGCATCGGCCAGCGAACCCGGCTCACGATGCCCCGCCAGTAAACCTTTAGCCGTTTGGCAAACTGGATCAGAGCCGGTATTTCGCTCTCATGCGCATGGCGCAGCCATTGCTTCCAGGCCGCTCGCCAACTCCAGGCAGTACTCGGCGTCCAGAGTGTTTTGAGTTCAGCCTTCATCAAATAGACCGTCATCAACGCTTGGTTGGCCGCCAGCAGATCCTCTAAGTGGACCTGTTGTTCCGGCGCTTTCAAGTTCTGCGGATTGCGCAGCAACAGCCATCGCGCCTGCTTGATGACCTTGCGTGCAGGCTTGTCGTGACGCAACCGGTTAGCCTCGTCGACGCGGACCCGATCAATCACCTCTCGGCCCAGAGTGTGTAAAAACGCTTTCGTATCTTGATTGCGTCAAGCATACGTTCATGGGTGATGCGATTGCCCAAGCGTTTGCCGCGATAAACATTACTGACGTTCCATAGCGGTTATGGAGCGGTTCAGCACCTTCTGGAGCAGAGAAAACCTAGGCTTTACGTCGCCATCGCCTTCAGCAGGTCTGCTGTACCGATGATGTTCATCACCCGCTTCATGTTGTAGGCGAGCACATTGAGACTCATCTCCGCGCTTACCCCGACCAGTTTGCGCGTCAGGAAATGCGTTGAGCCCATCCATTGTTTGAGCGTCCCGAAGGGATGCTCAACCGTCCTTTTTCGGATTCGCATCATGTCCGGTGCATGGTTCAACCGACTCTGCATTTCCTCCAGCACCGCTTCATGTTCCCAGCGCCTTACTCGACGATTTTTGCTTGGTGTGCACTGCGTTTTCAGTGCGCAGCCCTGGCATTTCGAACTCCAGTAACAGTGCATATTCATGCCTTTCTCAATACTGGAGAAGCGCCAAGGCAGCGACTCTCCCGCCGGACAGATGTATTCGTTTTTCGTTGCGTCATAAACCAAAACACCTTTGTCGAATCGACCATCCGCCTTGGCGCTTGAAGTCATCGGCTTTGGCACGTAGGCAGTGATGTCCGCGTCGTGACAAGCAAGGATTTCTTCACTCTTGAAGTAACCTCGGTCAGCTACCACCGCCAACGTTTCTGACGCCATGGCATCGCGAGCCTGCTTCGCCATCGAGCTGAGTTGATCGCGGTCGGAACCGACGTTGGTCACTTCGTGCGCAACGATCAAATGGTGCTGGGTATCGACCGCCGTCTGCACGTTGTAACCGACGATTCCCGTGCCGCGCGTCATCATGGAACGGGCGTCTGGATCGGTCAGTGAGACCTGTTTATCCGGCGATTCATTGAGCTGGATTTCGATCGCCTGAAGCTCTTTCATTTGAGTTTTGAGCTTGGCGATTTTCTCTTCCAGCCGCACGGCTTTGGGCTCAGAGACTGTGGGTTCTTGCCGATCGGCAGCATCAAGTGCCGCCAGATAACGGTTGATACTCGATTCAATTTCTTCCATGCGCCGCTTCAGTTTGGCGCTGGTGAAATTGCGGTCGCGATTGTTGACGGCTTTGAATTTGCTGCCGTCGATGGCGACCAGATTTTCTCCAAACAATCCCAACTGCTGACAGAGTACGACGAACTGGCGACAAACGCCTCGGATGGCCTTGCTGTTGTCTTTTCGGAAGTTGGCAATGGTCTTGAAATCGGGCATCAAACGGCCGGTCAGCCATATCAGTTCGACGTTGCGTTGGGCTTCTCGCTCCAAACGTCGGCTCGACTGGATGCGGTTGAGATAACCGTAGATATAGATCTTCAGCAGGATTGCGGGGTGGTAAGCAGGCCGGCCAGTGTCAGCAGGAATAGCACCGTCAAAACCCAGACTGACCAGGTCGAGTTCATCGACGAAGACGTCGACTATGCGCACCGGATTGGTATCACTGACGAAGTCGTCGAGGCTTTCGGGAAGTAAGGTGCCTTGGCCTCGATGTTCACCTTGGATGAAGCGCTTCATGGGCGATCCCTGCGATGAAATCCACAGAAATCATAGCAGGGCTAAGGGCGGTATTCTGTTCAGACATTGATGCGTTTTTCGACCGCCTGTAGTTGCCTTACCGGGTCCCAACCACTCGGCGACGCTTGAGCTTTGCTCCACCAAAGCATTCCTTTAGAGATCCATGATTTCCGCAAATCAGCATGAGCAGATGTCGCGTCATCGTAGCCAAACTGCGTACCGCAGGACGGGCACATGCCAAACGAAGAGCAACCAACCTCATCGTATGGAGGCTCTTCAAGCCCGGGGTATCCACAAACCGGACAAAGATATGAAACGTTGCTTGCAATCATCCAACCCCCAGATTTCTAGCCTTTAGCCCACGTTGTCGGCGCGCCTGCTGATCTCCGGAATCTTATACTGAATCTGAGCAACTGACGTCTGACCTGGGCTGAGTAGGGCAAAGCATTCCAGAGTGGAAGCGGCTAACAAGGGTTTTGACACACTCTGGGCCATATTTGGCCACCACATGGAAGAGGTCGTAGACCACTCGCGCGTTGGGACAGTGCTGACGAACCTCCAGGTCAAAAGCGGTGTTCATGTCCATCGCCACCGCTTCGATGCGTGCGCAACCCTCGGGCCCCAGCTCTTCGAAGAAAGGCCTGACCGCTGCTCGGCTGCGGCCTTCACCGATCCACAGCACTCGTCGTGTATCCGCATCCAGGACCACGCTGGCGTAACGATGACCTTTGAACAGGGCGAACTCGTACATCACCAGACGTCGCGGTTGTGCCTTTGGCAAAACGCTCAACGCTGCTTGCAAGGCTCGACGCTCCAGCAACCGAACGGTGTCCCAATGCAGCCCAAACAGTTGAGCCACGTGCAGTGTGGGGAGGCGTTCGCAGGCCTGAATGACCGCTTCGGCCAAACGCCGCGTCATGCGGGCATAGCGGTCCAGCCAACTGACCGCCTCCATGCGTTTACCGCAGTCACGACAGCCCACCCGCCTGAGCAACACGCTGAGGCGCACCGCACGGCCGAGAATCGGCAAATCGCGGACGGTTCGCTCGCAATACTCATGTGTGGTTGAACAGGGTTTCTGGCAGCCGCCACAGGAAGGAAATCGGGTGGCGTGGGGAATCAGTTCGATCTGTAGGGCGTCACCATCAGGCTTGATGTTGACGACAGAAAAGCCCTCCCAAAACGGAAGGAAAGTATTAATATCGAGCATAAGAACGCCGGTTTGTTAGATGTGTTTGCTCGCACGAACATCATCAATCAA
>NZ_RCNW01000363.1:0-3830 GCF_004307605.1 Pseudomonas sp. Sample_24 | reverse complement strand
TTCTATGAAAACTACTATGCTGGTGGTTTCAACTCGGTTCGTGGCTTCAAGGACAGCACTTTGGGTCCTCGCAGTACCCCGAGCCGCGGTCAGGCCATTACCGGTAACGCTGGCACTCAATTTGACCCGGACCAGGACCCGCTGCCGTTTGGTGGTAATGTCCTGATCCAGGGCGGTGTGGAAGTTCTGTTCCCGCTGCCGTTCGTCAAGGATCAGCGTTCCCTGCGCACTTCGGTATTCTGGGATGTCGGTAACGTATTCGATTCGTCCTGCTCGGATACCACAAACGCGGATGGCACGAAGTCCAATACCAAGTGCAACGATATCAGCCTGAGTAATTTGGCCAGTTCCGTTGGTGTAGGTGTGACATGGGTCACCGCACTGGGTCCTTTGAGTTTCGCGTTGGCCATGCCAGTCAAGAAACCGGATGAAGCTGAAACTCAAGTGTTCCAATTCTCCCTCGGTCAGACGTTCTAAGCGTCTGCCCCAAGATAACGACAATGGATTTTGTAGGAGTGCATCGTGCGTAAGTTGACTCAATTGGTTCTCCTGGCTTCCGTACTGGTAGCAGGCCCGGCATTTGCCGACATGAAAATCGCCGTTTTGAACTATCAGATGGCCCTGCTGGAATCCGATGCGGCCAAGAAGTACGCCGTGGATGCCGAGAAAAAGTTCGGTCCCCAGCTGAGCAAGCTCAAAACTCTGGAAAGCAGCGCCAAGGGTATTCAGGATCGTCTGATGGCCGGTGGCGACAAAATGCAGCAAGGCGAGCGTGAGCGTCTGGAGCTTGAATTCAAGCAAAAGGCTCGTGACTTCCAGTTCCAGTCCAAGGAGCTGAACGAAGCCAAGGCTGTTGCCGACCGTGAAATGCTGAAGCAGCTCAAGCCGAAACTCGATAGCGCAGTGGAAGAAGTCATCAAGAAAGGTGCTTTTGACCTGGTCTTCGAGCGTGGCGCCGTGATTGATGTCAAGCCTCAGTACGACATCACGCGCCAGGTTATCGAGCGCATGAATCAGCTGAAGTAATCCATGACCGCGACTATTAAGCTCGGCCAATTGGCCGAGTTCCTCGGCGCCACACTGCGTGGCGACCCGGAGAAAGAAATCACTGGGCTAGCCACTTTGCAGGAGGCTGGCCCAACTCAGTTGAGCTTTCTCGCAAACCCCCAGTACCGTAAATACCTGGCAGGCAGCCAGGCTGCAGCGCTGTTGCTGAAAGCCGCCGACGCCGAAGGGTTTTCCGGTAATGCACTGGTGGTGCCTGATCCGTATGCAGCCTACGCGCGTATTTCGCACTTGTTCGACCCCAAGCCCAAGGCTGCAACCGGTATTCATCCGACAGCGGTGATTGCGGCGGATGCGGTGGTTGACCCGGCGGCGAGTATCGGTGCATTTGCCGTGATCGAAAGCGGCGCGCAAATTGCTGCCGGTACCACCGTTGGCGCGCACTGCTTTATTGGTGCTCGTAGCGTGATCGACGAAGGTGGCTGGCTGGCTCCGCGCGTGACCTTGTATCACGACGTGCGCATCGGCAAGCGGGTAGTGATTCAGTCCGGTGCCGTACTCGGTGGTGAAGGCTTCGGTTTTGCCAACGAAAAAGGCATTTGGCAGAAAATCGCCCAGATTGGTGGCGTCCTGATCGGCGATGACGTGGAAATCGGCGTAAATACCGCTATCGACCGTGGCGCGCTGGCCGATACCATCATTGGTAACGGGGTAAAGCTCGACAACCAGATTCAGATCGCCCACAACGTTCAGGTCGGTGATCACACCGCGATGGCCGCCTGTGTGGGGATTTCCGGCAGCACCAAGATCGGCAAGCACTGCATGCTTGCCGGTGGCGTAGGGCTGGTGGGGCATATCGATATTTGCGACAACGTATTCATCACCGGCATGACCATGGTGACCCACTCGATCACCGAGCCGGGCGCCTATTCATCCGGTACGGCGATGCAGCCAGCAGCCGAATGGCGCAAAAGCGCGGCACGCCTGCGTCAGCTCGATGACATCGCGCGACGTTTGCGACAGTTGGAAAAGCAAGCAGGGGAAGTGACCCCTGGCGGTAATGCTTCATCAGATGGCTGATACCATTTCCATATCAAGTGTACACAGCCGCTAGACTGCGTCCTTGATTTGCTAGAGGAGTGTGCGTCAATCGCGCGCTCCCAATCTTTACATAGGCTTCCCCCCGAAATGATGGACATCAACGAGATTCGCGAATACCTGCCTCACCGTTACCCGTTCCTGCTGGTGGACCGGGTCGTGGATCTGGATGTGGAAGGCAAGCGCATTCGCGCCTACAAGAATGTCAGCATCAACGAACCTTTCTTCAACGGTCACTTCCCTGCGCATCCAATCATGCCGGGCGTTCTGATCATCGAAGCGATGGCTCAGGCTGCCGGGATCCTTGGTTTCAAAATGCTCGACGTGAAGCCGGCCGATGGCACGCTTTACTACTTCGTCGGTTCCGACAAGCTGCGTTTCCGCCAGCCTGTGCTGCCGGGTGATCAGTTGATCCTCGAAGCCAAGTTCCTGAGCTGCAAGCGTCAGATCTGGAAATTCGAATGCCAGGCTTCGGTCGACGGCAAGCCGGTCTGCTCGGCTGAAATCATCTGTGCGGAACGCAAACTATGAGTTTGATTGACCCTCGCGCAATCATCGATCCGACGGCTGTTCTGGCCGACGGTGTCGAGGTCGGCCCTTGGTCGATCGTCGGCGCAGGTGTAGAAATCGGCGAGGGGACAGTGATCGGGCCGCACGTGATTCTCAAAGGCCCGACCCGAATCGGCAAGCACAACCGCATCTACCAGTTTTCTTCGGTAGGTGAGGACACGCCTGATCTGAAATACAAAGGCGAAGAAACCCGTCTGGTGATCGGTGACCACAACGTCATCCGCGAAGGCGTGACGATTCACCGTGGGACCATTCAGGATCGTTCGGAAACCACCCTGGGCGATCACAACCTGATCATGGCCTATGCACATATCGGTCACGACAGCGTCATCGGCAACCATTGCATTCTGGTCAACAACACAGCGCTGGCTGGCCACGTGCACGTTGAAGACTGGGCAATCCTGTCCGGATTTACCCTGGTCCACCAGTATTGCCACATTGGCGCCCACAGCTTTTCCGGCATGGGCACGGCCATCGGCAAGGACGTTCCAGCGTATGTCACGGTATTCGGCAACCCGGCCGAAGCTCGCAGCATGAACTTCGAAGGCATGCGTCGTCGTGGTTTCAGCGAAGACGCAATCCATGCGCTGCGTCGAGCCTACAAGGTGGTTTACCGCCAAGGACTGACGGTTGAGCAGGCGCTCGCCGAACTGGCCGAGCCTTCGATCCAGTTCCCGGAAGTCGCGGTGTTCCGAGACTCCATCCAGTCGTCTACCCGCGGCATCACCCGCTAACCATGGCCAATCTGCGTATTGCGCTGGTAGCGGGTGAGGCTTCCGGTGACATTCTTGGCGCGGGTCTGATGCGTGCGCTCAAGGCTCGTCACCCGGCGGTCGAGTTCATCGGTGTGGGTGGTCCGCTGATGCAGGCCGAAGGCCTGACCTCGTATTTCCCAATGGAACGCCTTTCGGTGATGGGGCTGGTGGAAGTCCTGGGTCGGTTGCGCGAGTTGCTGGCACGTCGCAAGAAGCTGGTCGCCGACTTGATCGCTGCGAAGCCGGACGTGTTCATCGGTATCGATGCGCCGGACTTCAACCTCAATATCGAACTCAAGTTGCGTCAGGCCGGTATCAAGACCGTGCACTACGTCAGCCCGTCGGTATGGGCCTGGCGACAGAAGCGGGTGCTGAAGATTCGCGAAGGCTGCGATCTGATGC
>NZ_RCNW01000253.1:0-656 GCF_004307605.1 Pseudomonas sp. Sample_24 | reverse complement strand
CTGTTCTCCGGCATGCTCAAGCGCACCGCGGTCAAGCTGTCGAAGATCTGCAACGACCTGCGCCTGCTGTCCAGCGGCCCACGCACCGGCATCAACGAAATCAACCTGCCGGCACGTCAGCCAGGCAGCTCGATCATGCCCGGCAAGGTCAACCCGGTGATTCCGGAAGCCGTTAACCAGGTGGCCTTCCAGGTCATCGGTAACGATCTGGCGCTGACCATGGCGGCCGAAGGCGGCCAGCTGCAACTGAACGTGATGGAACCGCTGATCGCCTTCAAGATCCTCGATTCGATCCGCCTGCTGCAACGCGCCATGGACATGCTGCGCGAGCACTGCATCGTCGGCATCACCGCCAACGAAGCACGCTGCCGTGAACTGGTCGAACACTCGATCGGCCTGGTCACCGCACTGAACCCGTACATCGGCTACAAAAACGCCACCCGCATCGCCCGTATCGCCCTCGAAAGCGGCCGTGGCGTGCTGGAACTGGTGCGCGAAGAAGGTCTGCTCGACGAAGCCATGCTCGCCGACATCCTGCGCCCGGAAAACATGATTGCTCCGCGTCTGGTTCCGCTTAAAGCCTGAACCGACGCGTTACTTGTAGCACCGCTCACCAGGTCGAGGGACTAGACACCTCTCACCTTTTGAGGGCTTGG
>NZ_RCNW01000431.1:0-31946 GCF_004307605.1 Pseudomonas sp. Sample_24 | reverse complement strand
CTTTTATGATTGTTTTGCCCAAGGAGCACCCGATGGACTATCGCCAGCTAGGCCGGACCAATCTGAATGTGAGTGCCCTCTGCCTCGGAACCATGACCTGGGGCGAGCAAAACAGCGAGGCAGACGCCTTCGCCCAGATCGAACGAGCCAAGGGCGCGGGGATCAACTTCATCGACACCGCCGAAATGTATCCGGTGCCGCCCAAGGCCGAAACCTACGCCACCACCGAACGCTACATCGGCAACTACTTCAAAAGCCGCGGTGATCGTGCCGACTGGATCCTCGCCAGCAAGATCGCCGGTCCCGGCAACACCATCGACTACATCCGCGACAAGAACCTTCGGCACAACCGGCAGCACATCACCGAAGCCGTGGAGGCCAGCCTCAAGCGCTTGCAGACCGATTACATCGACCTGTACCAGCTGCATTGGCCGGAGCGCAGCACCAACTTCTTCGGCCAGTTGGGTTACAAGCACAAGATCGAAGCCAACCTGACGCCGCTGGAAGATACCCTCGAAGCGCTGGACGAACAGGTCAAGGCCGGCAAGATCCGCCATATCGGCCTGTCCAACGAAACGCCATGGGGCACCATGCGTTTCCTCGCCCTGGCCGAAGCCCGTGGCTGGCCGCGCGCGGTGTCGATCCAGAACCCGTACAACCTGCTCAATCGCAGCTTCGAAATTGGCCTGGCAGAAATTGCCATCCGCGAACAATGCGGCCTGCTCGCCTATTCGCCGCTGGCGTTCGGCTTCCTGTCGGGCAAATACGAAGGTGGCGCGCGTCCGCCGAAAGGTCGCCTGAGCCTCTACAGCCGCTTCAGCCGCTACTTCAACCCGCAATCGGAAGCAGCCTGCAGCCGTTACGTGGCCCTGGCCCGCGAGCACGGCCTGGACCCGGCGCAAATGGCCCTGGCGTTCGTGACGCAGCAGCCATTCGTGACCAGCAACATCATCGGCGCGACCACACTGGAGCAACTGGAGAGCAACATTGCCAGTTTTGATCTGAGATTGTCGGAGGAAGTGCTGGAAGGGATTGAAGCGATACACAAGGATCATCCGAATCCTGCGCCTTGATCGAATGATCGCTCCCCACGCTCTGCGTGGGAATGCAGCCCGGGACGCTCCGCGTCCCTTTCTGAAGCTGGAACGCGGAGCGTCCCTTTAGGCGTTCCCACGCAGGCGTGGGAACGATCAACACGGCATTACAGTGACCGCGCAATAATCTCCTTCATGATCTCGTTCGTCCCGGCATAGATCCGCTGCACGCGCGCATCCGCCCATGCCCGCGCGATCGGGTACTCCCACATGAATCCGTAGCCGCCATGCAGCTGCACGCACTCGTCGAGTACTTTGCATTGCAGGTCAGTGCCCCAGTACTTGGCCATCGCCGCCGTCGGCACGTCGAGCTTGCCTTGCAGGTGCAGTTCCAGGCAGCGGTCGACGAAGACGCGGCCGATCTGGATTTCGGTTGCCATCTCCGCCAGTTTGAAACGGGTATTCTGGAAATCCGCAATCGATTTGCCGAACGCCTTGCGATCGCGGGTGTAATCCAGGGTCCATTGCAGGGCCGCTTCGGCTGATGCCAAGCCGCCAATGGCCACGGTGAGGCGCTCCTGCGGCAATTCCTGCATCAAGTACGCGAAGCCCATCCCGGCCTGGCCCAGCAGGTTTTCCTTCGGTACGCGAACATCCTGGAAGAACAGCTCCGATGTGTCTTGAGCCTTCATGCCTACCTTTTCCAGACGCTTGCCCTTTTCGAACCCCGGTGTATTGGCTTCGACCAGAAACAGGCTTGTACCTTTCGCCCCGGCCTTCGGGTCGGTCTTGGCCACGACTATCACCAGGTCGGCGAGAAAACCGTTGGTGATAAATGTCTTGGAGCCGTTGATCACGTACTCGTCGCCATCGAGCACCGCAGTGGTCTTGACCCCTTGCAAGTCGGAACCCGCCCCAGGCTCCGTCATGGCAATCGCCGTGACCATTTCCCCGGAGACCAGTTTCGGCAGGTATTTGTGTTTCAGCGCTTCACTGCCGTAATGCAGGATGTACGGCGCAACGATGTCCGAATGCAGGGAGAACCCGATTCCGGTCAGCCCCAGTCGCCCCACCTCTTCGATGACTACCGCGCTGTAGAGAAAATCCGCCCCCAGCCCGCCGTATTCTTCCGGCAGATGCGAGCACAGCATCCCCGCCTCCCCTGCCTTGTTCCAGAGCTTGCGATCGATAAAGCCCTGTTTTTCCCATTGACCATGGAACGGCACAGCCTCTTTTTCCAGAAAGGTGCGCACGCTGTCGCGGAAAAGCTCGTGCTCGGAACTGAACAGGGTTCTGGGGATCATGCGGCACCTTTTGGTTATTTTTGGAAGGAGATGACCTTCAGAGACTATGCCTGGCTTCCGATACAGGACACTGGACACATCCGACAAAAAATAAGACGATCCAGCCGTCTGGTGACCACTTCCCCCTATAAAAATAAAGTTGAATTATGTCTAACCAAGCCTCCACGCCATTGCGGCGCGTCAGCATCCTGGCGATTGACCGGGTTTTCGCTTCCACCCTCATGCAAGCCAAGGATTTCTTCCATCTCGCCAGCCTTCGCTACGGCAAACAATTGGGCCAAGGCCTGACACCGGCGTTCGAGACTCGCCTGGTCAGTCCCGACGGCAAACCGGTCAATACCTTCAGCGATGTGTTGATACCGGTGGATGGCGGACTGGAAAATGCCGACATCATCGTACTTCCAGCGTTCTGGGACGATTTCGACAGCCTTTGCAAACGTTACCCGCAAGTCCTGCCCTGGTTGCGCCAGCAACATGCACGCGGCGCGGTCCTGTGCGGCGAGGCGACCGGTGTCTTCTGGCTGGCCGAAGCCGGGCTGCTCAATGGCAAGGAAGCGACCACCTACTGGCGCTTCTTCAATGCCTTTGCCGAACGCTTTCCGCGGGTGCAGCTCAATCAGGACAAACACCTGACCGACGCCGACAACCTGTTCTGCGCCGGCGGCACCACCTCGGCCTGCGACCTTTACATCTACCTGATCGAGCGCTTCTGCGGCGCCAACGTGTCCCAGGCCGTGGCACGGGACATTCTCTATGAAGTGCAACGCAGCTATTCCCCGGGACGCATCGGGTTCGGCGGGCAAAAACTGCATCAGGACGTGATCATCCTGCAGATCCAGCATTGGCTCGAAGATCACTTCGCCGATAAATTCCGCTTCGAAGACGTGGCGCGCGAGCACGGCATGAGCATCCGCAACTTCATGCGCCGCTTCCAGACGGCCACCGGCGACAAGCCGTTGCATTACCTGCAACGCCTGCGCATCGAAACCGCCAAGGGCCTGCTGTCCGGTAGCCGCAAGAGCATCAAGACCATCAGCTACGAAGTCGGCTATGACGATGCGAGCTTCTTTGCGCGGCTGTTCCGCCAGCACACGGAACTCTCGCCGAACCAGTATCGGCAGCAATTTCAACAAGCGGCATAATCAGTCAAACAAGTACCGCCCTGAAGTCACAGGGCGGTACTTGCTTTAGCTTTAAACGGTACTTGGCTGCATCGTTTAAATTCAACAGACAAACGAATTACTTGCCCTACACAAAAAGCGGAATACAGAGTAGCGAGCAATCCCTTTGTACGCTTGCGTGTCGACGCCTGTAAAACCCAACATATTCTTCCCCACCGGACAGTGCGCTCAGGGAAGAACCCGATGACAACAGAAACGAGTTCCCAGCCGACTTCAAACGATGCAACGACCAATACGCCAAGTTCATTGCTGACCCGTAAAAAATGGGCGGCCCGCTTTCCCAATCCGCCGGACCTTTGTTTTGACTATCGAGCGTTGGTTGAACAGGAACATGGCATAGCCCGAGCCACTGATCCTGATCACAAAATATGCGTCATTGGTGCCGGCGTTACCGGACTCACCGCCGCCAGAGAACTGTATCGCTGTGGATTTATCGACATAACACTGATCGAGCAATCGAAACGCATCGGTGGCAGGCATTTGACTGTTCATGGCAACCACCCGCTAGAGGAAAACCATACCCCTTTTGAGATGGGCGCAATGCGCATGCCGTTCTTCAACAGGGAAAACGAGCTGCCGAAAGCAGGTCGGTCACTGATGGCTTACTACGCCAATGAATTTGACCTGGCCATTTCGGACTTTCCCAATCCGGGCAGTCGATGGGTGAATTCGACAGGCATTTATCTGCAAGAAGGCAGCCTGGGCGGGCACCCGATGCCGCACATGTTGATCTGGACCAATAAGGATGGTTTGACGCCACCACCCGACGAGGCGCTGCAAACCGTGTGCGCCAAGTGGAAAACCTTTGTCGACAGGATGACCCGGCAGATAATGCAGGTGTACGCCACACAGCAATGGGAATCTGTCTGGGCGGCCATCGTTGAGAGGTATGAGGGTGTCTCGTTTCGCGACCTGGTAGGCATGCCGCCTCTGGAAAACTGGAATACGGAACAACCAGGGGATTTTGGCGGGGTGGGAATGACGCCCCACGAATCTACTCTTTTCTATTCGATAGGTATCGGCGATGGAAGCTGGGGGGCTTTTTATGACGTGTGTGCGCTCTATCCACTGCGAACCGCGATTTTCGGCTTCAGCAGCCGATTGCAACTTGTGCATGGTCGAGTCGATGCATGCGGGGTGCCGCTGACGGCCCCTTATTTGCACTGCGAGGCTGTTATCGACACCGAGGGCCTGCGCTTCGACAGCCCACGCTACATCGGGCTTGTGGCACTCGATGAATGCCTGATGTTTTTGCCAACCGACAGCACAGGCACATCGTTCTACGAGCATTGCCTTGAAAGCGCTGGCGGTTTTTTCAGTGATTCATCGGTCAGCAAACTGGAGAAACTGGACAATCAAAAAATCCGCGTCCATTACACTTGGCAATTCAGTCAACCACTTCTATCCCGGCAGCAGTTCGATGATTTTGATTCAGTGATCATGACCCTGCCCTCATGGCTGATCGAAACTTGTATCAGGCTGGAAAACTTCAATCAGCAAATGCTGCCTTACGAGACGATCAATGCCTACAAAACAGCGCACTGGGAAACCAGTTGCAAAGTGTATGCCCCCTTAAGCAAATCGTTTCTTTCGGGGCCAAGTAAAATCCCCCAGGCCATTGTGACCGACAGTTTCATTCATGACGTATACAGTTATCGCTACAACGACAACTATCAATACGATTGCATATTGCTGAGTTACACCTGGGAGGACGACGCAACCAAACTGGCGCTGTTTACCGACCGTGAACTGGTATCAAAATGCGTGGAGGAACTTGATCGAATATTGATGAACTCTGCCAACATCCAGGAAAAGATCTCTCCGTACATTCGCATCGAACAAGCCATGGTTCA
The DNA here is from genome assembly GCF_004307605.1 of Pseudomonas sp. Sample_24. Lineage (NCBI taxonomy): Bacteria > Pseudomonadati > Pseudomonadota > Gammaproteobacteria > Pseudomonadales > Pseudomonadaceae > Pseudomonas > Pseudomonas sp. Sample_24. The sequence goes on along the minus strand of NZ_RCNW01000431.1, from coordinate 26,574 downwards.
ACGCTGGATGACCGACAGGAATGCCCTGGGCTGTGCAAAGTTATACCGGCCTGGCACTTACTACGATGCAGTCAGCCTGATGAAATACAACCGGGACCATTCGCACCTATCCGGCCTGTATCTTTCCGGCGAATCGTTTTCAGTTGATGCCGGCTGGACAGAACCTTGCCTGCGCGGTGCCGTGGATGCGGTGATTCATATCTGCAACAAGACTCAGGCCGTGTTTAACGGCGGTTTCTGCCTGAGCGACTATCCACATTATCGCACTCGGGGCTGAAGCCCGGAGCCATCCGCCAGAACCAACGCACCTCAACCGTTGGTTCTGCCTCGCCTTGACCGCTCTATATCAACACTCTTAGACCTGACAACGCGTTGCCAGCGCCCTGCCCTTCGCGATCTTCGGACATGGACTACAGCCATGCCGGAAGCCGCTGACTACCGCCTCCCTGCCGTTTGAACTCTCATAAACACGCCGTTAAACAAGGCGTGAATAACAATAAAAAGAGGTCATTCGTAATGAGCGAGCCAACAAGTCCTGTTCGTGTAGCAGTCGTGCAATTCGATCCACAAGTCGGCCTGGAGCATCGTGACAGCAACTTCAGCCGTAGCCTGGAGCTGGCGCAGGAAGCGGTCGATGGCGGAGCGAACCTGATCGTCCTGCCCGAGCTTTGCAGTACCGGGTATTTCTTCAGCAATCGACAGGATGCCTTCGACCATTCGGAGGCCGTTCCCGACGGACCCAGCGTCCAGCTGTGGATGGCGTTCGCCCGCAAACACAAGGTGTATCTCGTCGCCGGCCTGGCTGAACGCGACGGTATGCGACTGTTCAACACCGGCGTTCTGCTCGGGCCTGACGGCTTTATCGGCAAGTACCGCAAAGCTCATTTGTGGAACCTCGAGAAGCTCTGGTTCAGCCCTGGCGATCTTGGTTTTCCGGTGTTTGAAACGCCCATCGGCCGTATCGGCCTGTTGATCTGCTGGGACATCTGGTTTCCGGAGGTACCACGAATCCTCAGTCAGCAAGGCGCAGACATTATTTGCAGCCTGAACAACTGGGTGTGGACGCCACCGCCGCTGTTCGATGATGCCGGCAAGTGCATGGCGTCGTACCTGACGATGACAGCGGCCCATGTCAACAATGTGTTTATTGCAGCGGCAAGCCGAATCGGTGAGGAGCGCGGCGCTCGCTATCTCGGTTGCTCGCTGATTGCCGGGACCAACGGCTGGCCGATTGGCACAGTGGCATCGGCAGACCAGCAGGAAATCCTGTTTGCCGATATCGACCTGACCAGCTCCCGCAGCGCACCGATCTGGAACAGCCTGAACGACCTGCATCGCGACCGTCGAGCCGATCTCTACGATCAAATGCTCGGTTACAGCCAACACCCATGTCTCCCACGCTGATACAGGAGACAGACAATGGATATCACCCCGCAAAAAAACCGGCTTGCACACAGATCGCCGGTTGATACCGCGATCATTCTGTTGCTGATTGGCACAGCGTTACTGATTACCTGGCTTTCTTTCACCAACCGCACATTCTGGTCGGCCCACTGGCCAAGCTACAGCGACATGGTGTCTGCCCTTCCCGAGCCAAGCGCCTGGTTACGCTGGGTACTGGGGGACATCAGCGAAGTCGCCTTTTATAAACATGAGTTCGCCTCCATCGGCTTGTTGGCGGGTGCCTATCTCGCTTACTGGGCGAACCGGACGGGGAAAACCTGGCAAGGCTTTGCCATTTGCTATGGCACAGGTCTGTGGCCGTGGCTGGTGACCAGTTCGCTGCTTGGACTGCTGTTGAGTAACCTGCTGTGGGGCTGGACGGTGACCGCCTCGAGTTGGCAACCGACCTTTGCCGCGTTTGTTTCGCTGCCCGCGGCGATGGTGCTGATGTTTGGCGGTGGCTGGAAGGTCACGATCAATGGCGCAATCATGGGTGCGGTACTCGTCACCCCAATGTGCCTGCTGATCGTCAATCACCTGTGCAACCCGTTGGGCTTGCCAGCGGTAGTCGGCAATGTGTTGGGCATGGCGGTCGCCAGTGTGTTTGCCTTTCTGCTCTGTCGTTACCTGCCAAGCCTGGTAAACACTGCACCGCCTGATCTTGCCGAGAAACCCGCCGACGCAAGCCCCACCATCACCAGGACACCGGACTACGGCCTCATCTGGACCCTGCGCAGAGTCCTCGCCGACTTTTCCGAAGCGCCATTCTTTGGCAATGAACTGGCCAGCCTCGGATTGATCCTGGGTGCATTGCTGGCCTACACCCTGAATCCCTTGAGCCCGGTCTACGGCTCAGGCTTGTTGCCACAACTGCTGTGCGCCCAGGCGTTGACCTCGGCCATGGGCATCATGATCTGGCGTAGGCAATGGATGTTGCGTGGCTGGTATCCCACCTACATTCCGCTGGTGTCCGTTGTGCCAGCGGCGCTGTTGACCCATGGCGGCAGCTGGCAGGTCATCGTCTCAAGTGCGTTCCTGGGAGCATTGATCGCCCCTCCCCTGGCCTGTGCGATTGCCAAACGGTTGCCGACCGACATGCACGCCTACATCGCCAATGTCCTGTCCATGGCGATCAGCACGTTGCTGATCCTCCCTCTGGTGGGGTGGCTGATCACCCACTGACCGACTGCTCTCGGGCTGTATCGCCGCCTCAAAAGCCGATACAGCCCCGCTTACCACCATCATGTGAGGTATCAAATGGACCTGCCCAAACTGGCCATCGCTGCGCTCGGCGGCACGGTGAGCATGCAAGCCAGCCATTCCGGCGAAGGTGTTATACCGACCGTCAGCGGCGAATCCCTGCTGGCTTCAGTGCCCGAATTGGCGACACTGGCGCGGATCACCGTTGAAACGCTCGGCCTGTTGCCCAGCGCTTCATTGGATTTCGAGGTATTGCTCAGCGTGATGTCCTGGGCGAAATATCAAGTTGAGCAAGGCGCCCATGGCGTGGTTATTACCCAAGGCACCGACACGCTGGAAGAAACTTCAGCGTTTCTTGATTTTCTATGGGATTGTGATCAACCGCTGGTCCTGACCGGCGCCATGCGCTCGGCAAAACAGGCAGGCGCCGATGGCCCGGCCAATCTGCTGGATGCCTGCCGCGTTGCCCTGGCTGCCAGCAGTCGACAACGGGGAGTTCAGGTGGTGATGAACGGGCAGATCCATCAGGCCCACTGTGTTCGCAAAACCGAGTCGCTCGCCCTGCAGGCATTCTCTTCCCCGGTATTCGGAATCGCCGGCCTGGTTGTGGAAAACGCGGTTCGCTATTTCCATCATCCGTCCGAGCGCAAGTGTTTACCCTGGCCGCAACACACCACGCAAAAGGTGGCCCTGCTGGAGGCGTCGCTTGGCGCCGATACCCTGCTATTGGAAAACATCCTGCACCTGGGCTACGACGGGCTGGTGATCGCCGGTTTCGGCGCCGGGCACGTCTCGCAGAAATGGGCTGAGGTGATCGAACACATTGCCGAAAAAATACCGGTGATCATTGCGACCCGCACCGGTTCCGGCTCCACCGCGCAATCCACCTACGGTTTTATTGGCAGTGAAATGGACCTGGTGCGCAAGGGGGCATCCATGGCCGGGTTTCTCTGTCCGCGTAAAGCCAGAGTCCTGCTTTGGTTGCTACTTGGTTGTCAGCGACAGCATGAGTTATCGCGCTATCTCAACCGCAGCGCATAACCCACAAAAAAGGCCTGCAATCGCAGGCCTTTCTAGTTTTCCGACATCCTACGGCTTGTGTGCCCGGGACAGGAATTCGTGGGATTGCATTTCCAGCAGGCGACTGAGCGTGCGCTGGAACTCGAAGTTCAAACGACCGCCGGTGTACAGATCCTTGAGTTCAACTTCAGCAGAAATGATCAGCTTCACGTTGCGGTCGTAGAACTCGTCGACCATGTTGATGAAGCGTCGGGCGATGTCGTCGGTGGTGACGCTCATCTGCTCGACGCCGCTGAGCAGCACGGCGTGGAAGATCTTGCCCAGTTCGATGTAGTCGTTCTGGCTGCGCGGGCCGTCGCACAGTTCGCGGAACTCGAACCACGCCACGTCATCGCAGGTGCGCAAGGCACGGATCTCGCGGTTTTCGATCATCAGAACGTCGTTCTCGATCGCCGCAGTGCATTCCGGCGTCAACGCGCGGAAGCTTTTGCGCAGGCTTTCGTGGGACGCTTCGTCGAGCGGAAAGTGGAACAGCTCAGCTTGTTCGAGGTGACGCAGACGATAATCGACGCCGCTGTCGACGTTGACGATTTCGGTGTTCTGCTTGATCAGCGCGATGGCCGGCAGGAAACGCGCGCGTTGCAGGCCGTCCTTGTACAGACCGTCCGGCACGATGTTCGAGGTTGCGACCAGGGTTACACCGTTTTTGAACAATTCTTCCATCAGGGTGCCGAGGATCATGGCGTCGGTAATATCGGAAACAAAGAACTCATCGAAGCAGATGACCCGGGCTTCGGTGGCGAAGCGCTTGGCGATGATGGTCAGCGGGTTTTTCTCGCCGCCCAGGGTCTTCATCTCTTCGTGCACGCGCTTCATGAAGCGGTGGAAGTGGGTGCGGGACTTTTCCTTGAACGGCAGCGCTTCGAAGAAGGTGTCGACCAGGTAAGTCTTGCCGCGACCTACACCGCCCCAGAAGTACAGGCCCTTGACTGGGGTCTGATCTTTTTTGCCAAACAGTTTGCCCAGCAGGCCCGGTTTGTTTTGCTCGGCCGCGACCAGATCGTCGTACAGGCGCTGCAAATGACGCACGGCAGTTTCCTGGGCGGCGTCGTGGAAGAATTCCGGGCGTTTCAGATCAGCTTGATATCGTTCTAGGGGCGTCATAATTCGTTAGCAAGGCAACAAAAACGGGCCGTCACTTTAGCGATGGCCCGCAGGAATGGCAATCGGCCCTTGGTCGGACCGCGCCGCTGTTTATTCCTGAACCGGGGTCAGGGCAATCCGCAATGCTTCGATGGCTGCGTCGCGGGCAGAGCTGTCGGCGAAGGCCGGGCTGTCGCCAACGCACTGGCCTTCCAGCCAGACGCTGAAGCCCAGGTCTTGATTGCGCACATCCAGCACTTGGCCCGATTGCAGCTGCTTGGTCACTTGCCCTGCGGTTTTACCGTCGGCAAAGTTGCGCGAGAGCAACAGTTGTTCGCCATCGGCCGCCAGCAGCCGGAAGCGGAAACTGCCGTCGTCTTCGCGGAAGCTGACAAAACGCGCCGCTTTCGCGGCCTTTTTCTTGGTGGTCGCCGCCACTTGGGTCTGGGCAACGAAGGAGCGCAGGCCCACCGCTTCACGCAACTCGTTGAGGAACGGGGTCGCCACCGCTCGGGCTTTTTGTGCGCCGTGCTGCAGGATGTCTTCCAGATCCGCCGGACGTTCGATCAATTGGTGATAACGCTCGCGCGACTCGCCCAACTCGCTGTCCAGCAACTGGAAAAGACGGTTTTTCGCTTCGCCCCAGCCCAGGCCCTGCAACAGTTCGCTGCGGAACTCGTCGGCTTGCGCTGGCGTGGCGAATGCCTGGAACAGGGTGAACAGGTGCGAGTTGTCCGGATCTTTCGCTTCGCCCGGCGCTCGGGAGTCGGTGACGATCCGCGAAATCGCGTCTTTCATTTCCTTGGCGCTGCTGAACAACGGAATGGTGTTGTCGTAGCTTTTCGACATTTTGCGGCCGTCGAGACCCGGCAGTGTGGCGACGCTTTCTTCGATCAGCGCCTCAGGCATGGTGAAGAACTCCTTGCCTTTGCCGAACAGGTGGTTGAAGCGCTGGCCGATGTCCCGGGCCATTTCCACGTGTTGGATCTGATCGCGACCGACCGGGACCTTATGCGCGTTGAACATCAAAATGTCGGCGGCCATCAGTACCGGATAGCTGTACAGGCCCATGGTGATACCGGCATCCGGGTCTTCGCCGGTCTCGACGTTCTTGTCCACCGAAGCCTTGTAGGCGTGAGCGCGATTGAGCAGGCCTTTGGCGGCGACGCAGGTCAGCAGCCAGGTCAGCTCGGGGATTTCCGGAATGTCGGACTGACGGTAAAAGGTCACGCGGTCGACATCCAGACCACCGGCCAGCCAGGTCGCGGCGATTTCCAGACGCGAGCGCTGGATGCGCAGCGGGTCATCGCATTTGATCAAGGCGTGGTAGTCGGCCAGGAAATAGAACGAATCGGCCTGGCTGTCGCGGCTGGCGAGGATTGCCGGGCGGATCGCGCCGGCGTAGTTGCCCAGGTGCGGCGTGCCGGTGGTGGTGATGCCGGTGAGAATGCGGATACGGTTGGTCATGGGTAATCGCTTGTCAGACTGCAATCAATTCGAGAGACGCGGCAACAGCAGATCCTTGAGATCGGTCAGCTTGCCATGAAAAAAGTGTCCGCATTCTGCCACTTTCAGCAGCTCATGGGGACGTTCGAGCTTGTCGGACCACTCGTAAACGACTTGAGGATCGATCACTTCGTCGGTTTCCGGCTGGATCAGGGTCAGCTCGCCGTGCTGTGGCAGTTGATCCTGGGCGCCCAGGCGCATGACGGCCGGTGCGACCATGAACAGGTGCTTGATCTGTTCGCCCTGCGCTTCCAGGCGTCCGCCGAGACTTGCGGCAACAAATCCGCCGAAGGAGAAACCGAACAGGGTCAGCGGCAGATCCGGGTGTTTGTTGCGCAACCATTGGGCCACTGCCTGGGCATCGTCGACTTCACCGGTGCCCATGTCGTGGCTGCCTTCGCTGGCGCCGACGCCACGGTAATTGAAGCGCAGGGTGATCAAACCGGCATCGCGTGCGGTGCGTTGCAGGGTCGAGACCACTTTGTTGAGCATGGTGCCACCCTGCACCGGGTTTGGATGGCAGATCAGCGCCAGGCCGCGCGGCTGTTCGTTGTCCAGGTAAAGAGACTCGAGCTGGCCGACCGGGCCATCAATCACTACAGGGGTTTCACGCATCAGCAAGGAAAGAACTCCGTGACCTCGAAACGGGTCGACTCGTCTAGCAAATTGTCTGCAACTGTCTATTGCGAGCGAATCGCGGTATACAGCGCAGGTTCGAGCCGTTAACGTAAAGCAAAGCCGTTTATAGAGGAAGGACTCGTGGAACACTCGCTCTTAGTTTGGTTGTTGCCGACTCTTGCCCTGGTTGTGGGTGTCGCCATTGGTTTCCTGATCGCTCGCCTGGCGCCGAATGCCGCGCCCAGCAGCACACAACGTCAGCTGGACGATATTCAGGAACGTTTCGACAGTTATCAGAACGAGGTGGTGACCCACTTCAACAGCACTGCGACACTGGTCAAGAAACTGACTCAGAGCTATCAGGAAGTGCAGGATCATCTCGCCGAGGGTGCCAACCGTCTGGCCCTGGATGAACAAACCCGCCAACGCTTGCTGGCCTCGCTGCACGCCGACGCGGCGCAGACTCCGCGCGAGCGCCTGACGCCGCCGCGCAATCAGGAACCGCCACGCGACTACGCACCCAAAGCCCCGAACGCCCCGGGCATGCTCGATGAGCATTACGGCCTGAAGAAGTAATCAGGTTTCACGCGACAAAAAGCCCCCGGACAAGTGGTTGTCCGAGGGCTTTTTTATTTCTGATCCAGCATCTCGGCTGAATGTCCCGCCCTCATCGCGGACTTGCCCGCGATGAGGCCAGTACAGACCACACAACAGGATCAGATAATCAGCCCAACACCTCCCCCGCCACCTGATCGATCGCATCCTTGGTGATACCCACGATCAAGTCCGCCTCGACCTCGGTCAGGACCAACGGCGGTGCAAAGCCGAGGATGTCGCCATGGGGCATCGCCCGGGCAATCATCCCGCGCTCCAGGCATGCCGCCGAGACTTTCGGACCGACCTTCAAGGCGGCGTCGAATGGCGTGCGCTGTTCACGATCCGCCATGAACTCGACCGCCGCGAGCATGCCGTCACCGCGCACTTCGCCCACCAGCGGATGGCCTTCGAGGGTTTCGCGCAGCCGCCGATTGAGATAACCGCCCACCTTATCGGCGTTGGCCGTGAGGTTTTCCCGCTCTAGGATATCGAGGTTGGCCAGCGCCGCGGCCGCACAAATGGGGTGCCCGGAATAGGTCCAGCCATGGCCCATGGCGCCTTGGGATTCGGAGGCTTTTTCGATCACGTCCCAAACCTTTTCGCCGACGATCACCGCCGACAATGGCGCATAAGCGCTGGTCAGGCCTTTGGCGGTAGTGATCAGGTCCGGGCGCATGCCGTAACGCTGGCTACCCATTTTCGACCCCAGCCGACCGAAGGCGCAGACCACTTCGTCGGCGATCAACAGCACATCGTATTTGTTCAGCACTGCCTGGATCGCTGCCCAATACCCGGCGGGTGGAACAATGATCCCGCCGGTCCCCATCAGCGGCTCGCCAATGAAGGCCGCCACGGTGTCCGGACCTTCGGCGAGGATCATTTTTTCCAGCTCGTCGGCGCAATAGCGCACGAAGGCCGTTTCATCCATGCCGGTCGGCGCCTTGCGATACCAGTGCGGGCAGACGGTGTGCTTGATGCCTTCGGCCGGCAGATCGAAATGCTGATGAAAACTCGGCAGGCCGGTCAGGCTGCCGGTCATGATGCCCGAACCGTGGTAGCCGCGATCGCGGGAGATGATTTTCTTCTTCTGCGGGCGACCCAGCACGTTGTTGTAGTAACGCACCAGTTTGATCTGGGTTTCGTTGGCGTCAGACCCGGAAAGGCCGTAATAGACCTTCTTCATGCCTTCAGGCGCCCAGTCGATGATACGGCTCGAAAGCTCGATGATCGCTTCGGTCGAATGCCCCATGTAGGTGTGGTAATAGGCCAGTTCCCTGGCTTGCTTGTAGATCGCATCAGCAACTTCGGTGCGCCCGTAGCCGATGTTCACGCAATACAGGCCGGCGAAGGCGTCGATCAGCTCGCGGCCTTCGTGGTCGCGGATGCGGATACCCGACGCGCCTTTGATGATGCGCCCCTTGAGCGCGCCGCTGGCATGATCATGGGCGTGAGTCGAAGGGTGCATGAAGTGCGCACGGTCTTGCTCGAACAGCGAGTCAAATTCTTGGTTCATGGTGAATCTCCTCAGAACTGGCCTTGATGGTGCAGGCAGAAGTATTTGGTTTCGACAAAGGCTTCGAAGCCCTCGGTGCCGCCTTCCCGGCCCAGCCCCGAGGCTTTCATGCCACCGAACGGGATCGGATGGCCGGTAAACTTGACGCCATTGACCGCGACCATGGCGTGGTCGAGGCGGCGGATCAGCGGGTAAATCAGGTCCAGACGATTGGAACAAATGTAGGCGGCCAGACCGTATTCGGTGTCGTTGGCCATCTCGACCGCCTGATCGAGGGTGTCGAACGGCATCACCCCGGCAATCGGCGCGAAGTTTTCTTCGCGGTAGATGCGCATCTGTGGCGTGACATCGGCCAGCACCGTTGGCTGATAGAACAAACCGCCCAGTGCATGGGCCTCACCGCCCACCAGTCGTTGCGCGCCGTGTTGCAAGGCATCGGCGACCCGTTCGGTGGTGACATCGAAAGCGGCCTGATGCATCAATGGGCCGACATCGACCTGCTGCTCACGGTCGCCGAGCATCGCCGGGCCAACCCGCAACTCACGTACCGCCGCGGTAAACCCCTTGAGAAATTGCGCATAAACAGAGCGATCGACCATGATGCGGTTGGCCGCGCAGCAATCCTGGCCGGAGGTCTGGAATTTGGCGGCCACCGCGACTTTCACCGCCAGCTCAAGGTCGGCGTCGGCGCAGACAATGAACGGCGCGTTGCCGCCCAACTCCAGTGCCACCTTTTTTACGTCCTGGGCTGCGGCTTGCAGCACCAACTTACCGACGCGGGTCGAGCCGGTGAAACTCACCGAACGCACGCGACTGTCCTGCACCAGGGTCTGCATGGCCATCTGCGGTTCGCCCAACACCACATTGAATACGCCGGCAGGGAAACCTGCTTCCTCGGCCAGTTGCGCCAGGGCAAACGCCGAGTACGGTGTTTCATGGGCCGGTTTGATGACCACGGTGCAACCGGCGGCCAGCGCGGCAGCGGCTTTGCGAGTGATCATTGCCGAAGGGAAATTCCATGGCGTCAGCAATGCACAGACGCCGACCGGCTCCTTGACCGTGCCCAGGTGCGCCCCTGGAATGTGGCTGGGAATGTTTTGCCCATACAGGCGCCGCGCCTCTTCGGCAAACCAGGGAATGAAACTGGCGGCATAAGCGATTTCGCCACGGGACTCGGCCAGGGACTTGCCTTGCTCCAGACTGAGAATCCGCGCCAGGTCTTCCTGATGCTCAAGAATCAATGCCGCCCAGCGCCGCAGAATCGCCCCGCGCGCCTCCAGGCTTTGTTCGCGCCAGTCGGCGAACGCACGGTGCGCAGCATCGACGGCGGCGGCGATTTGGGACTGGTCGAGCATCGGTACATGGCCGATCAGTTTTTGATCCGCCGGGTTGTGCACCGCGATACTGTGACCGCTGTCGCTGTGCACCCAATGGCCATCGACGTAGCAAAGGGCCTTGAACAACAGTGGATGTTTGTAAGTCATGGCGTTCACTCCAAATCCGTGTGCGTGGAACCATGCTAGGGCAGCCAAGCCTTGGGAATTTGGCGTTTGAACGGGGTTTGGCAGGTGGTTTTTTCTGATTGAGCGGGGCTGAACAGCGTTTTTTGCGGTGTGAACACGACACCTGAATCCACACAAATCGACTGTAGGAGCGAGCCTGCTCGCGATAGCGGTGTGTCAGTTGACATCACGGTTTCTGACTGGCCGCCATCACGAGCAGGCTCGGCTCCCACAGGTTTATTGAGTGTTCAGGATTCTTGCGACAATTCGGCCGGCAAGGCGCCGCCGGTCTTGATGGTTTTGGTGACGATGTAGGTGAAGTAGCGTTCAATTCCCAGATCATCGAGCAGCAACTGGTCGATGAAACGTTGGTAATGGTCAATGTCCGGTGCCTGGATCATTGCCATGTAATCGACACCGCCACCGGTGGCATAACAGAACGCGACTTCGGGTGCGTCGCTCATGCGTTGCTCGAAACGCCGCATGTCCTGCGCGGTGTGCCGGGCCAGGGTGATTTCCACCAGCACCTGCTGACTTTTGAACACCGCGCCCCAGTCGATGTGTGCCCGGTAGCCCTTGATCAGGCCGAGGGCTTCGAGTTTGCGCACCCGCTCCCAGGCCGGGGTCACCGAGAGATTGATCGCCTCGGCCAGGCTCGACTTGGTGATACGCCCGTCGTCAGCGAGGATTCGCAGGATTTTCAGGTCATAGCGATCGAGCTTGTGCATGGGCATATCCCTCAGGTTAATAAAAAACCTGTGGGAGCTGGCTTGCCAGCGATGGCGGTAGCACATCCAGCATTGATGTGACTGACATACCGCTATCGCTGGCAAACCAGCTCCCACAGGGATGGCTGTCAGGTCACGATATCGGCGATCACTGCGATGGTATCGCCGCACCCCACCAGCCCCGGAAAGTGCCGCGCCGCCAGCAGACCGTTGCGCGCCGCGCGATATTCCACCGGGGCCACGCCGCTGCGGGTGGCGTCGTAGACGCGGGCGATCACTTCGCCCTTGCTTACGTGATCGCCCAGGTCACGGCACATTTCCAGCAGGCCGTCGTGCTCGCTGGCGATGAAGCAATCGCCATCGGGCATGTCGAGCATGATCGATGTCGAAGCCTGCACTTGGCCCTCAACAATCCCCGCATGCACCAGCAGATTGCGTACGCCGCGCTCGGCGATCGCCACACTGCGCGCCGTAGACGAACCGCCGCCGCCCAGCTCCGTGGTGACGAAAATCTTGCCCTGGGACTCGGCAGCGGTGTCGTACATCGCCCCGGCATCGAGTTCGAGCATGCGCATGCTGTACGGCGCATTGAACGCACGCATGCCGGCCTCGCATTGCGCCTGCTGCCGTTTGTCCGGCAACACATGACAGGCGGCGAACGGCAGGAAATCCAGGGTGCGACCGCCGGAGTGAATGTCCAGCACGATGTCGGCCAGGGGCAGCAACGTGCGGGTGAAATAGTCGGCGATCTTCTCGGTCACCGTACCGTCCGGCTTGCCGGGAAAACTGCGATTGAGGTTGCCCTTGTCGATCGGCGACGTACGCCGCCCGGCGTGGAACGCCGGGGTGTTCATGAACGGGACGATGATCACCCGTCCGCTGACGTCGGCGGCCGTCAGGCTTTGCGCCAGTTTGCTCAAAGCCACCGGGCCTTCGTACTCATCACCGTGGTTACCGCCGGTAAGCAGCGCGGTCGGTCCCTGGCCGCGCTGGATCACCGTAAGCGGAATCATCACCGCGCCCCAGGCAGAATCGTCCCGGGAATAGGGCAGCTTGAGAAAACCGTGCTGCACGCCTTCGCGGCTGAAATCCACCGTGGCACTGATCGGGTTGTCAGGCAGTTCACTCATGGCTCAATCCTTCACGAACAATTGGCGAGGCACATTGCACAGCGTCTCGACGCCGGTTTCGGTGATCAGAATGCTCTCGGTGATTTCCAGCCCCCAGTCATCCATCCACAGGCCCGGCATGAAGTGGAAGGTCATGCCCGGTTGCAACACGCTGGTGTCGCCGGGACGCAGGCTCATGGTGCGCTCGCCCCAATCCGGTGGATAACTGATACCGATCGGGTAGCCGCAACGGCTGTCCTTGTGGATGCCGAACTTCTCCAGCACCTTGAAAAACGCCACGGCAATGTCGCCGGTGGTATTGCCCGGTTTGGCCGCTTCCAGCCCGGCTGCGATGCCTTCAACCACGGCTTTCTCGCCGTCGAGGAAATGTTGCGGCGGTTTGCCCAGATAGATCGTGCGCGACAACGGGCAGTGATAACGCTTGTAGCAGCCGGCGATTTCAAAAAAGGTGCCGGCGCCCTTTTCGAACGGTGAATCGTCCCAGGTCAGGTGCGGCGCACTGGCATCGGCGCCGGTCGGCAACAACGGCACGATGGCCGGATAATCGCCGCCATGACCGTCAGCCCCGAGGATGCCGCTGCTGTAGATCTCGGCCACCAGTTCGTTTTTGCGCATGCCCGGTTCGATGCGCTCCAGGATCCGCCCGTGCATTTTCTCGACAATGCGCGCGGCGATGCGCATGTAGGCGATTTCCTGCGGCGACTTGACCGCCCGCTGCCAGTTCACCAGCCCGACCGCGTCGATCAATCTGGCCTTCGGCAGATTTTTCTGCAGCGACAGATAAGCGGCAGCGCTGAAGTAATAGTTGTCCATTTCCACGCCGATGGTCAGTGCATCCCAACCTCGAGCGCTGATCACTTCGCGCGACAGGTAGTCCATGGGATGACGTTCCCGAGACTGCACGTAAATGTCCGGGTAGCCAACGATGTTCTCTTGCTGCATGAATACGGTGCGCTTGGCGCCGTTGGCGTCCTGGCCGCGACCGAACCACAGCGGTTCGCCATCGAGCGCCAGCAGCACGCATTGATGAACGTAAAACGACCAACCGTCATAGCCGGTCAGCCAGGCCATGTTCGACGGATCGGTGACCAACAACAACTCGATGCCCTGCGCCTGCATGGCCACTCGCACCTTGGCCAGACGCTGGGCGTATTCCTCCCGTTGAAACGGGAGATTGACGACTATCTGAGACATGCACATGCCCTCTGATAAATGACGCACGGATGAAAAAAGCGCTTTAACTGCCGAACTGAAAACCTTTGCCGGCCGCACGCGCACGTTCGAAGGCCAGGTTGGCCATGGCCGTGTCCTGGGCGCCGGTGCCCGTGAGGTCGCACAGGGTGATTTGCGTTGAATCGGTACGACCGGGCCGTTGGCCGGCCAACACCTGCCCCAGTTCTGCGAAGTTCGATTCGTCGCTGACCACACCCGCCGCAAGGGCGTGATGCAGCTCGCCGAGGATGCGCGTCTGACTCAATCGATCCGCCACGTAGCGGTCGACCTGTGCCAGCGCACGGGGAGAAATTTCGTTCTTGTGTTCGGCATCCGAGCCCATGGCCGTGATGTGCAGACCGGGATGCAAATGGCGCAAATCGATCAACGGCTCACGGCTTGGTGTGCAGGTGATCGCGATGTCGACCTCGGACATCGCCTCGTCGATGCTGGCGCACGGCTTGACCGCCAGACCGCTGTCCCGGGCCAGTTCGACGCTGAAGGCCTGGGCCTTGGCGGCGTCCCGCGCCCAGACCCGCACGCTGTCGATCGGCCGCACCAGACGCAGCGCTTGCAACTGCAACGCGGCCTGCTCTCCGGCACCGATCAGCGCCACGCTACGGCTGTCTTGCCGCGACAGCGCCCGCGCCGCCACGGCTCCGGCCGCCGCTGTGCGCACGGCGGTCAGGTAACCGTTATCGAGCAGCAAGGCATCCAGCAAACCGGTGCGCGCAGACAACAACATCATCATGCCGTTGAGGCTGGGCAAGCCCAGTTTCGGGTTGTCGAAAAAACCTGGGCTGACCTTGATCGCAAAGCGTTCAAGCCCCGGCAGGTAAGCGGTTTTCACATCCACTTCGCCGTTATGTTCGGGAATGTCCAGGCGCAGGATCGGCGGCATCGCCACGGCAGCGGTGGCCAGCAGTACGAAGGCCTGCTCAATGGCTTCGATACTTGGCAGGTCCAGCGACACGCAGGCGCGCAGGTCCGCTTCGTTCAGCAAGGTGATTTCACTCATCAACGCGGCACTCCATCGAGTCGTTATTGTTGGAATTCATGCATCGGCGCCGGCGAGCACACGCAGGTGTTGCTCGACATCGACGTTGCGTCCGCTGATTACCACCACGATTGGCCCGAGCGGCTCGATCAAACCCTCGAGCAACGCGGCAATCCCCACCGCCGCCGCGCCCTCCACCACCAGACGTTCTTCGCGATAGGCATGGCGGATGGCATTGGCGATGGCGGCTTCGCTGAGCAGATGCAAGTGATCGCAGGTGTCGCGGGTCATGGCGAAGGTGTAACGGTTGTCCAGGCCGATGCCGCCGCCGAGCGAGTCAGCCAGGGTCGGCAACTCTTCGACTTCCAGCGGATGCCCGGCCGCGAGGCTGGCGTGCATGGCCGCACCGCGTTGCATGCTGACACCGTGAGTGACGATCTGCGGGTTGGCCCTTTTCAGCGCCAGCGCGACGCCGGCGAACAGGCCGCCACCGGACAATGGAACCAGTACTTGGGCGACGTCTGGCTGCTGTTCGAGGATCTCCAGGCCCAGCGTGCCCTGCCCGGCAATGATCGCCGGATGATCGAACGGTGGCAGCAGTGTTGCGCCATGTTCGTGGGCAATCCGCTCGGCTTCACGCTGGGCATCATCCTGGGACTGACCGACAATACGCACATCAGCGCCGAGATCGCGGATGGCCTGGACTTTGTTTCCCGGCACCAGGTGCGACAGGCAAATCGTCGCCTTCACGTTTTGCCGCGATGCGGCGTAAGCGAGTGCCCGCCCATGATTGCCGGTGGACGCGGCGACGACGCCACGCGCCTTTTGCTCGGCAGTGAGTTGTGCCACG
Organism: Pseudomonas sp. Sample_24; assembly: GCF_004307605.1. NCBI lineage: Bacteria > Pseudomonadati > Pseudomonadota > Gammaproteobacteria > Pseudomonadales > Pseudomonadaceae > Pseudomonas > Pseudomonas sp. Sample_24. The sequence continues at coordinate 11,115 of NZ_RCNW01000431.1, read as the reverse complement.
GCATTGCTCGCGCCGCGCAACTTGAAGCTGCCGGTGATTTGCAGGGATTCGAGCTTGAGGTACACCGGCACGCCCGACTGTCGCGACAGGCTGGGGGAATGTTCCATCGGCGTGCGCCGTACCAGCGCTTCGATCCGCTGGCGGGCGAGGTAGATATCGTTGAGCTGTAACGCTGACATGACCGCATCCCGATGAGGTATTGGGCGCAGTCTAAGAGGGCTGGATTGTCGCGCTGAATGTACTAGGGCAATTTAGTCGACAAATTTTTCGACGTCTTTTGCCGCTCAAAAATCGTGGATTTGCGGGTACTGACCAAAGATTTCGCGCATGCCCATCAGCGCATCGCGCATTTCCTCGTCACTGCATTCAGCGCCTACGCATACCCGTACGGCCCGTGGCCGGGGCGTACCGCGCACGGTAAACGGGTCGGGCGACGTGACTGCAATATGCTTGTGGCGCAACGCACGCACCAGGCTGTCGAGTTCCCAATGCGGCGGGATGCCGATCCAGGCGTTCAAGGCATAGGGATGTTGGCCGAGCAGGTACTCGCCGAGGTATTCGCTGACCATCGCCTGCCGCCCGCTCAACAGCTTGCGCTGCACGCCCACCAGCGTCTCGGCGCGGCCATCGCGAATCCAGCGCGTGGCGATTTCCGAAACCATGGGCGTCGCCATCCAGCTGTTGACCCGCAAAATGCTTTCGGTGCGCAGCGCCAGACGCTTGGGCATCACCAGATAACCAATGCGCAAACCGGTGAGCACCGATTTGGTCATGCTGGTGCAATAGAACGATAGCTCCGGCAGGTAATGGCTGATCGGCGGCGCACGGCGCTCGTCCAGAAGCGGGCCGTAGACATCATCTTCGATGATGTGCACACCAAAACGCCGGGCAATCTCGGCAATTTCACGCCGCCGATTGTCAGGCATCAGGCTGGTGGTCGGGTTGTTCAGGTTCGGCGTACAGACCAGCGCGGTGATCCGCTCATTGCTGCACATGTCTTCGAAATGTTCCGGGTCAATGCCGTAGCGATCCATTTCCAGGCCCTTGAGGGTAAACCCCAGCACCTGGGAATTGCCGATCACGCCGTGGTCAGTGACACCTTCGCAAAGCACCACATCATCAGGCCCGGCGAGCGAAGCCAGGGCGAGGAAAATTCCGTGGGCCGCGCCGTTGGTGATCAGGATGTCATCGCGTTCGACGCGCAGGCCTTGGCGGGCGATCCAGTGCATCGCCGCTTCCCGGTGCGACTCGAACCCGGCAATCGGACGGAATGCGTGAATCCACGGCTGATCGTCTTCGGTACTGAGTTCGCGGCAGGTTTCGCGCCAGAACTGGTCATGTTCACGGGTGTGCATGATCCGCGTAATGGAAAAATCCACCAGCGCGCGTTCGGGACTGTCGAGAATATAGGTGGCGACCCGGTCGCTCATGCGCCGCGAGACGAAGCTGCCACGCCCCACTTCGCAACGCACCAGCCCCTGGCGCTCCAACTCCTTATAGGCGTTGGTGACCGTTTGCACGCTGATGCCCACCGCATCGGCAACCTGTCGTTGCGGCGGCAGGCGCTGATCGTTGACCAGCACGCCCTGCTCGATGTCGTCGGCAATCGCCTGCACCAGGATCTTGTATTTCGATTCGCCGCTGCGGGCGATTTGCAGTGCTGCCTTCCACTTGTCCATCGGCGCCGAACCCACGTGTTTGCCAGTGCCGACAGCATCCCGCGAGAAACCATGCAAAGCAATTGTCCTAGTGCAATGCAATGTGGCTCAGGGCTTTTGTATGCTCGGTCCAAGGTCGATGCACAGGCGGCCGAACCCGCCGCCAACAACAACCAATCGATCTGTACCGGAACTGTGGCCCAAAGCTTCGGCTCAACAGGAAAACGGCTCTCGTACGCTTTGCTCTTGTCACACTGCCTCCTACCACAGAGCCGTCTTCGACGGGTCCACAAGAAACAGGAGATTTTATCGATGAGCAATTCCATTCCCCGCAGTTCCCATGTCTTGCGTCACCTGTTCGTGGCTTGTGCGATGTTCGGTCTGGCCGCCAGCGCCCATGCCGCCACGACGCTGGAAACCATCACGAAAAACAGCAGCATTCGCATCGGCTACGCCAACGAAACGCCATTCGCCTTCACCGAAACCGATGGCCGGGTCACCGGTGAATCGCCGGAGATCGCCAAAGTCATCTTCGCCAAAATGGGCATCAAGCAAGTCGATGGCGTGCTGACCGAATGGGGCTCGCTGATTCCGGGCCTGCGCGCCGGGCGCTTCGACGTGATTGCCGCCGGCATGTACATCACGCCCGAACGCTGCAAGCAAGTCATCTTCACCGATCCGCAGTACCAGTTGCCCGATGCCCTCCTGACCGCCAAAGGCAACCCGAAAAACCTCCACAGCTATGAAGACATCGCCAAGAACCCGGATGTGAAACTGGCGATCATGGCCGGCACGGTCAATCTGAAATACGCACGGGACTCCGGCGTGAAGGACGCACAAATTCTCCAGGTGCCCGACACCACCGCCCAGTTGCAAGCCGTGCGCGCCGGTCGCGCCGATGCCGCCGTAGGCACCCAATTGACCATGAAAGGCTTGGCCGCCAAGGGCGGTGAAAAGGTCGAAGCGGTTACCGAGTTCAAGGATGACCCGTCGCATACCGGTTACGGCGCCCTCGCCTTCCGTCCGGAAGACAAGGACCTGCGGGATGCGGTCAATGCCGAACTGAAAAAGTGGCTGGGCTCTGAAGAGCACCTCAAGACGGTCGCCCCGTTCGGCTTCGACAAATCCAACGTGACCAGCAAAACGGCTGCCGAGCTCTGCGCTCAATAGTCGAGACAGGCATGGCGCTGTGGCGCGATGCCTATCCCTGCTGACTCCGGATGTTGAACCACGCAGGTGTGAACAATGGGTGAATTACTTCCGCTATTGATACAAGGCGCCTGGGTCACGCTCCAGGTAACCTTCTTCGGCTCGATCCTGGCAATTGTCGCGGCCATTCTGGCGGCGCTGGGGCGCATGTCGCCGTGGCGGCCGTTGAGCTGGTTCTCGGTCGCCTACATCGAAGTGTTTCGCGGTACGTCGTTGCTGGTGCAATTGTTCTGGCTGTTTTTCGTGTTGCCGCTGCCACCGTTCAATCTGGAACTGAGCCCCTACAGCGTGGCCATCGTCGGCCTGGGCCTGCACATCGGCGCCTATGGCGCCGAGGTGATGCGCGGTGCGATCAGCTCCGTGGCGAAAGGTCAGTACGAAGCGGCGACCGCGCTGAACTTCAGCGCTTACAAACGCTTTCGCCGAATCATTCTGCCTCAGGCTTTGCTCGCCGCGATTCCACCAGGCACCAACCTGCTGATCGAATTGCTGAAGAACACTTCGCTGGTGTCGCTGATCACCTTGTCCGACCTGAGTTTCCGCGCTCGACAATTGGATCAGGCTACCTTCCAGACCCTGGAAATCTTCAGCCTGGCGCTGGTGATGTATTTCATCCTGGCACAAGCGATCAACCTCGGCATGCGCAGCATCGAGCGGCGTCTGGCGCGTGGCCGGATGCGTGGAGGTTTGTCATGACCCTGTTCGACTGGACATACGCCTGGCAGATCCTTCCCGATTTGCTGCGCGCTTCGCTCAACACCGTGGGCATTACCCTGGTCGGTTTCCTGATCGCCATTGTGCTGGGGCTGTTCCTCGCCATCGGCCGGCGCAGCCGCTTGTACTGGTTGTCGTGGCCGATCGCCGGGGTCATCGAGTTCATCCGCAGCACGCCGCTGCTGATCCAGGTGTATTTCCTTTACTACGTACTGCCCAACTACGGCGTCAGCCTGTCGGCCATGCAAGTGGGGATCATCGGCATCGGCGTGCATTACGCCTGCTACATCGCCGAGGTTTATCGCGGCGGACTCGATGCGGTGCCTCGTGCGCAATGGGAAGCGGTGACCGCGCTGAACATCGCGCCGTACAGCGCCTACCGCAACATCATCCTGCCCCAGGCCCTGCGGCCGATCCTGCCGCCGCTGGGCAATTACCTGGTGGCAATGCTCAAGGACACGCCCGTGCTGTCGGCCATCACCGTGGTGGAAATCATGCAGCAGGCCAAGAACATCGGTTCCGAAAACTTCCGCTACCTGGAACCGATCACCATGGTCGGTCTGTTCTTCCTCGCCCTGAGCATCGCCTTGGCTTATCTGGTACGGCGCCTCGAACTGCGCCTGGAGCTACGTTAATGACTTCTCCACTCTCGACCTCCAACGACCTTTCCCGGCGCGGCAACCTGACGCCGCTGCATCCGCAAGAGGCCACGGCCATGCATCAAACGAAAGCGGTCAAGCCGATAGTCAGCTTTCAGGATGTCACCAAAAGCTACGGCAGTTTCACCGTGCTCGATCATTTGAACCTGGACGTCACGCCCGGGGAAAAAGTCGCAATCATCGGCCCCAGCGGCTCAGGGAAATCCACGCTGTTGCGGGTCCTGATGACCCTCGAAGGCATCGATGACGGAGTGATCCGCGTTGAAGACGATCTGCTGACGCACATGCCCAATCGCAATGGCGTGCTGGTGCCGGCCAACGACCGACACATCCGCCGTGTACGCGGCAAGATCGGCATGGTGTTCCAGAGTTTCAACCTGTTCCCGCACATGACCGCATTGCAAAATGTCATCGAAGCGCCAGTGCAGGTTCTGGGCATGAAACCCACCGAAGCACGGGAACGCGCGGCGGATCTGCTGGAGTTGGTGGGTCTGGGCAGCAAGCTGGGGCATTACCCTTCGCAGCTGTCCGGTGGGCAGCAGCAACGGGTAGCGATCGCCCGCGCCTTGGCCATGCGCCCCAAAGTCATGCTGTTTGACGAAGTGACCTCGGCGCTCGATCCGGAACTGTGCGGCGAAGTACTCAATGTGATCCGCAAGCTCGGCGCCGAACATAACCTGACCATGTTGATGGTCACGCACCAGATGGGCTTTGCCCGGGAGTTCGCCGATCGTGTGTGCTTCTTCTACAAGGGCCAGATCCACGAACAGGGCACCCCGGCGCAGATCTTCGAACATCCACAGCAGGAGCGTACCTGTGCGTTTCTCAGTGCGGTAAAAGAAGCCAACTGAAACGCCGCACATAAAAAAATGGGAGCGAGCCTGCTCGTGTTGGGGCAGTCAGATTCAACATTGATGTTGATTGACCGGCCGTCATCGCGAGCAGGTTCGCTCCCACAGGTTTTATGTCGCGGGTGTTACGGGTACTGCTGAACGGTGCCCGGCTGTTGCTGAGCACCATACTGCTGACCCGGAATCGCCTTGAGGTTGACCTCGACACGACGGTTCTGCGCGCGGCCATTGACGTCAGCGTTGCTGGCAACCGGGTTATCCGGGCCGGCACCACGGGCGCTCAGGTTGGCACCGCTGACACCTTGCGAAGTCAGGTAGGTCGCCACACTCTGCGCACGACGCTGGGACAGGTCCATGTTGTGCTGGCGGCTGCCGGTGCTGTCGGTGTAACCGACGATTTCGATCTGGTTCTGGTTGAACTCTTTCAGCGAGCCGGCCAGGTTGTTCAACGGCTGGTAGAAACTCGAAGCGATGTTCGCCGAGTCGGTGGCGAAAGTGATATTGCCCGGCATGATCAGTTTGATCTGATCGCCCTGACGCTGCACTTCGACACCGGTGTTGGCCATGCTGGCCCGCAGTTTTTTCTCTTGCTGGTCGGCGTAGTAACCGTAACCGGCGGCGGAAGCACCCACCACGGCGGCGCCAATCAACGCGCCCTTGCCACGGTTGTTGTGGTCAATGGCGGCACCGGCCAACGCGCCGGCCAGTGCACCGAGGCCACCGTACTTCGCGGTTTTGCTCATGCCGGTGGAGCCGCTATCGGCCTGTCCCTGGTTGTCGTAAGGGTTGGGCGATGCGCAACCGGACAACAGCGCCACGGCAGTAGCGACAATAATCAAACGACGGGTGGTGAACATGAAGAGCTCCTACTTTTTGCATTCTGTGGTGCATCAGACCAAGGCATCGGCCTTTGCGGGCGTTGGATCATTTCGATGCCTGAAAATTCCACCTGTTACAAATCAGGCTCGAACGAACGGGTTCTCACGCATTTCATCGCCAAGTCGGGTATCGGGACCATGCCCGGCCACCACGACGGCTTCTTCATCGAGGGTGTACAAACGCTGTTTGATCGAGCGCACGATAGTCGCCTGATCGCCACCCCATAAATCCGTACGCCCCACTCCACGCTTGAACAAGGTGTCGCCGGCAATCAGCAGCTTGGCATCGGCAAACCAGAAACTCATCGAACCCGGCGTGTGACCCGGCGTATGCAGCGCTACGCCACACCCACACGCCAATTCTTCATCGTCAGCCAGCCAGCGATCCGGCGACGGCACCGGCGTGTAGGGCACCCCGAACATCTGGCATTGCATCTCCAGATTGTCCCAGAGGAATTGGTCTTCCTTGTGCAAGTGCAAGGTGGCGCCGGTTTTTTCCTTCAACTGACCGGAGGCCAGGAAATGATCAAGGTGTGCGTGGGTGTGAATGATACTGACCACCTTCAGGCCCAACGCGTCCAGACGGGCGAGGATCAGCTCATGATTGCCACCCGGATCGACAACGATGGCCTTTTTCGTCACTGGATCGCCGATGATCGTGCAGTTGCACTGCAAAGGGCCGACGGGGAAGGTTTCGCGGATGAGGCCGGGGTGTTGGGACATCGGGGTCTGCTCGGTAAACGGGGACGGGTAATGTTCGCACACATCAGTATCCCGCCAGTGTCTGCGATGTGTAATGTGAAATATTCCTTACCCCAGAACCCCCAGTTCCTTGGCCCGGGCAACGGCCTGTGTACGGCGCTCGACCCCCAGTTTGCTGTTGATATGGCTGGCGTGGGTCTTGACTGTGTGCAGGGAAATAAACAACTGGTCACTGATTTCCTGATTCGAACAGCCTTGGGCAATCAGTCGAAGCACAGCCAATTCGCGGGTGCTCAGTTGTTCAGCGGCAGGAGCCGGGTCCAGAACCTGACGCGCAGGCGGAGCAGGAAGTTTCTCTGTCAGGCTCTGTATGACTTCAGTCGTCGCGCATAGCTGCAATTGGCCACGCAACCACTCCGGATACCCTGCCATCAACCCTTCGAACGATTGCAGTATGCCCCCACCAGCGGCGTCCAATGCCTGGATCAGCGCCTTGCGGGCCTCGGGCTCGCGGCCGGTGGTGAGCAACAGCGACACTTTTTGCGTCAGCGCCATCGCGCTGAGCATCTGCCGCCCGGTTTGCTGACCCTGCTCGAGCAAGACATTCAAACGCCCCTCGGCCAGCATCGGCTGGCCCTGTATAACCTCAAGCAGGGCTTGTTGCAGTTCGATATGCAACGGCAATTGCGGATGGAATTCCGGTGGCGCTGCAGCATGCTCGCCATTGTAGGTTTGCCCCAGTCGCGCCAGCCAGGCTTCGGCAAGATCTGTGCGCCCCTGCGCCAGCCAGAGTTCGCATTTGACCAAGGTGATCATCGCCAGATAGTAGATCGGCGGCACGTCCCAGATGTGCATCAGGCGTTCGGCTTCAGCCAGTTCGGCAAAGGCCTTGGCAAACTCGCCGCTGCTGCCTTCGAGCCGGGCGATGACACAATGGCCGATCAACACGCTGATGTCGCGACAGGCGCGAGCCTCGTTCAAGCCCACCTGCAAACGCGCTCTCGCCGCGTGTGGTTGCAAGCGCAGAGCCAGCAGAAACCCTTCGTACAAGGTCAGCCGGGCGCGGATGGCATAGAGACGTTGCGGTGACAAACCTTGCAAACGCTGCAGCCCTTGGCGAACTTCGGCAAGGGCGCGCAGGACTTCCCCGCGCGCCTGCAATACCCGGGCACGGTCATAATGGGCCAGCGCTTCGAACAGTGGGTTGCCGACCCGTTGTGCCAACTCCAGAGAAGCGCGATTCAACCCGCGCGCACGCCACAGGTCGCCGTCGGCAATGGCCAGGTTGGACAATGTCGAAAGACACATCAGCCGCTGGCCGTAACGCTTGCAGGGAAGGCTTTCGAGTGCCTCGGTGCAATAGAGCAGCGTGAGCTCACGGTTGCCACGCCCGCGAGCGATGATCCCGCTCAGGGCCAGCCATTGCGCCAGCATCGACTTCTGCGCGGTAGCCGACGGGGCAGGCAGGAAACGGCTCAGATGACTGGCCAACTCCTCGGCAGCATCCAGTTGGCAGGCCAGTCCCAACGCCCAGCTGTAGAGCACGATCAGACGCGGCGTGCTGATCAGCAGGCTGTCGGGCAAGTCCATTTTCCAGCGCAGCAGCATGCCGACATTCTGTTCGGCGAGCAGCTGTTCCTCCGAAAGGTTTTGCACCAGGTTTGCCGCAACGTCCAGATGCCCGGCACGCAATGCCTGTTCCACCGCTTCATCGAGTAGCCCCTGGGCATTGAACCAGCGACAGGCACGCAAATGCAGCGTGCCGGCCGGCACCATCGTCTGCGCGGTGGGCCGGGTACGCAACAGATCCGAGAACAGGTGGTGATAACGGTACCAGTGGCCATGCTCGTCCAACGGCACCAGGAATACCTGGTGCGCCGCCAGAAAGCGCAGGATCTCGGCGCTGTCATGGGCGTCGCGAACGGCGTCGCACAATTCACTGCAAAAGCGTTCCTGAGGGGCGGTGTCGTAGAGAAAAGCCTGGACCTCGGCGGGCAGGCAATCGATGACTTCCTCAAGCAGATAATCGCGGATCAGACCTTCCCCGCCATTAAGCGCCTGGGGTAAAGCACCGTCGGTACCGGCCTCGGAGGCTGCCAGCAGCCAGAATCGCAAGCCGGCTACCCAGCCTTCACTGCGCTGGATGAGGTTTTCCATCGCCTCGCCACGCAGTGAACTGCTGTGCCGGTCGAGCAGACTCAGGGCCTCATCGTGGGTCAACCGCAGGTCCTGTTCGTGCAACTCAAGCAGTTGCCGTGACAGGCGAAGCCGCGCCAGATGCCAATCCGGGCGCTGGCGACTGGTGACCATCACCAGCAAACCATCGGGAAGATGATTGAGGAAAAACTGCAGGCAGCGATCCAGAACCGGCCCCTGGGCCAGATGATAATCATCCAGCACCAGCAGCAATGGCGTGGCGGTCGACAAGTGCACGGCCAGTTCGTCGAGCAAGCCGTCCAGCCATTCTTCGAAGGCGAACGGTTGATGACGTTGACGCATCTTCAGCAAACCGAGGGATTGCCTGCCCAGCTGCGGGAAATAGTCTTGAAGGCCTTCGAGCAATCGCTCGAGGAATCGTCCCGGATCACTGTCTCGCGGGCTCAGGCCCAACCACAGACTTTGCCAATGCGCCGGCAATGCCTGACAAAACTCTATCGCCAATGAACTCTTGCCGAACCCCGCCGGTGCACTGACCAACAGCAACCGGCCACCGAGCCCCGCACTCAGACGCTCGCACAGTCGAGGTCGCAGCACATGGCCGTCGGGCAATGGCGGTCGGAAAAAACGCCCGTCCAGCGCAGCGACAGCGACGCTTGCGGGAGCGGGTGGTGGGGACAGATCAGTCATGGCCGGCTCTTGTTTGAATTGCGGGTGGCGGCGTTGCAGATGTCCGCAGACTAGCTGTAAACGAAGAGGGAATGAAGGTTATTGCTACAAATGGCTACAAAAAGTCTACACACAAGAAAACGCCCCGAACCAGTCGGGGCGTTTGCAGAGGATGCGGCCTCGTTTCAGCGCTCGTTAGCGAACACCATCCTGACGCAATGCCGCCGGGGTGAAGTCGCTGGTGGTGGCAGTAAAGCCGAAGTCATACGCCGACTTCTCTTCGTTCTTCATGCCCAGCGCCAGGTAACGGCCAGATTGCAGGTCGTACAAGGCTTCCAGGGCGTACCACGGCACTTGCTTGTCGTAGTAGTTCTCGGCATGAGCCTCGGCGACGCGCCACAGTTGGCCGCGACCGTCGTAGTGATCGATCACCGCCGCTTGCCAGGTGTCTTCGTCGATGTAGAAGTCACGCTTGGCGTAGATGTGGCGCTGACCTTCCTTCAGCGTTGCAACGATATGCCACACACGACGCAGTTCGTACCGCGCAAGGTCCTGGTTGATGTGGCCGGCCTTGATGATGTCGGCGTACTTCAGTTTCGGATCGTCGAGCTTGTAGGCGTTGGAGGCGATGTACATCTCTTTCTTGCCTTCAAGCTTCCAGTCGTAGCGGTCCGGTGCACCGTTGTACATGTCCAGGTTGTCGGAGGTACGCAGGCCGTCGGCAGCAGTACCCGGGCCGTCATAGGACACTTGTGGCGCACGACGCACACGACGCTGGCCGGCGTTGTAGACCCACGCCGAACGCGGTTCTTTCACCTGGTCGAGGGTTTCGTGCACCAGCAGCACACCACCGGCCAGACGTGCCGGGGCAGTCACTTTCTGCTTGAAGTAGAACAGGATGTTGCCCGGGTTGGCCGGATCGTAGTCCTTCATCTTGTCACGGAACACGAACTGGTCCTGGAAGTACACCAGGCTGAACGAGCCGTTTGGCTGTGGCGTGGCCTGGGTGACCAGACGGGTCACGCTACCACCGCGATAACGGGTGATGTGGTTCCAGATCACTTCAACGCCGCTCTTCGGAATCGGGAACGGAATCGCCGTTTCGAAGTTTTCCAGGCCGTTGCCGCCGGAAACGAGCTTGGTGTTGGTGGCGTTCTTCTTGATGGCGGCGAACACTTCATCCGGAACGGTGGCACCGCGATGGGTCGGGTAGACCGGCATCTTGAAGGTTTCCGGGTAGCGCTTGAACATCGCGTACTGACCCGGCGCGAGCTTTGCCTTGTACTGGTCGACGTTCTGCGCGGTGATGGTGAACAGTGGCTTTTCACCTGGGTACGGATCGGACAGGAAGCCTTTGCTGTCGACACTGCCAGCATTCTTTGGCAGCGGCTTCCAGGCAGAAATCGAACCGTCGGCATTACCTGCCATTTCGGCGCCCATCGGGGTCAGGCTCTTGCCCAGCTTGTCCGCTTCGGCGGCCGGGACCGCCGCCATGACGCCGGTTGCCAACAGCGAAAGCCCCAGGACACCGATGTGAAACAGACTCTTGGTTATTTTCATTTTTGTGTTCGTCCTGAAAATACAGTGCTTAGAAGTTCACGCCGAAGCTGAGCGCAAC
>NZ_RCNW01000129.1:0-3881 GCF_004307605.1 Pseudomonas sp. Sample_24 | reverse complement strand
GGTGAAAGTCACAGCACCAAGGACATGAATGTACACTTGTGCACTGAAATTTTTATTCAAGCCCCTTTATGGGCCTGTTCGGGTGTCTAAGACTGCCGCACTTTCGCCTTTGACGCCAGTCACAGATGGTCGAAAGGCCTGTACTACCGCACCCAGCGCTGCAGAATTTGCTGTAGATCATTACGTTTGAATGGCTTGGCCAGGTAATCGTTCATCCCCGCCGACAAGCAGGCTTCGCGGTCGCCCTGCAAGGCATTAGCCGTCAAGGCGATTATCGGCAAGTCGGTGCAGCCGGGTAACTGGCGAATCTGTCGGGTGGCTTCATAACCGTCGATGATCGGCAGGCGACAGTCCATCAGGATCGCTTCGAAAATCAGACTTTCGGCACTGCGCACCGCCTGCGCGCCATCGGCAGCGACGCTGACAGTAAAGCCCAGACTGCGCAACATTGCTTCGATGACGGTTTGATTGACCGGGTTGTCTTCTACCAGCAGGACATTGCGGCCCTCACCGTCGCCATCGCCCGCAGGCATGCGTGAGGTCAGCGCCGGTAATGACTGTTGACAGAGTGCCAGCGGGATCTCGAGGGTGAACACCGAACCACGACCTTCTTCGCTCTGGGCACGCAAAGTCCCGCCCATGCGCTCCGCAAGCGTGCGGGCAATCGGCAGACCCAGGCCGGTCCCGCCGTAGCGTCTGGAAATCGAGCTGTCGGCCTGTTGGAATGCGTTGAACATCAATTCCAGACTGTCGGCCGGAATGCCGATTCCGCTATCGCGCACGCTGCAGGTAAACCACAGCAATTCATGATCCAGTGATTGCCACTGCGGTTCGATGGTTACGCGGCCCTGCTCGGTAAACTTCAACGCGTTGCCGACCAGGTTCACCAGAATCTGCCGGATCCGCGTCGGATCGCCTCGTACCTGCAATGCGCGCATGTCCTGAGGAATCTGCAACTGCAGCTCGAGCCCGCGTTGCGCAGCGCTGTGCTGGAAGGATTGGGCGCAGGCGCTGATCAGGTCGGCCAGGTTGAACGGGATATGCTCCAGCTCCAGTTCCGAGCGTTCGATACGCGAGAAATCGAGAATGTCGTTGATGACTTTGAGCAAATGTTCGGTGGACTCCGAGGCCAGTGCCGCGTACTCGACCTGTTCCTCGGTCATCTCGGTGGTTTCCAGCAATTGCAGCATGCCCAGCACACCATTCATCGGCGTACGCAATTCGTGGCTCATCATGGCCAGGAAGTCGGACTTGGCGTTGTTGGCCTTTTCCGCTTCTTCGCGGGTCTGGATCAATTGCTCCATGGCTTGCTGCTGTTCGCGGCTGGCCTGTTCGAGACCGCTGGCGAGATTGTTGATGTGTTGCGACAACGCGCCCAGTTCAGTGTCGTCGACGATCGGCAGCGGAGTCTTGTAGTCGCCTTCCTGAATCGCCTTGACTGCGTTGCCGATATCACGGATCGGTTGCGACAGGCTTGCGGCCAGGCGTCGGGCCAGCAGGAAAGTAAACAGCAGGGCGAACAGTGCCAGAATGGCGGCCTTGAGCAGGATTTCCTGCTGGCGCTGACTGAACGCATCATTGGACAGGCCGACGATCACCCGACCCAGATAATCCTCGACAGGAGCGGTGGTGGCGACCTTGCTGTTCTGGAAAAAATCGTTGTGTAGCGGCACCCGTTGCAATCGCACGGGCGCCTGGAATACTTCGACCTGATGCGGTCGATTGTGGCTTGCCGACGGCTGCTCGACGTACACCAGGATCCGGTTGGCGCTGTCCTGGACCTCCAGAAAACGCACGTTGGGCGTGGCGAGTGTGGCTTTGAGCAGACTTTCCAGCACTTCGTTGTTGCCGGAAATCACCCCGTATTCCGTGGCCGGAGCGAGCTGGTTGGCGATGAGTTGGCCAGTGTGGTTGAGCTCCTGACGCAGGTCCTGGATCCGCACGAACGTGAAGAAGCTGATCAACAGCAAGGTCAACAGCAGGGCAGGGCCGAGGCTGATGATCTGGGTGCGGGTATTGATGTCCCAACGGCGACGGAAGGTCATGGGCGGCGTTCTCCTTCGGCCAGCAGGGTTGCAACAGAAGATTCATTGATCTGCTCAATACCTAGTGAACGAGCCACCTGCGGGTTACTTGAGACTTTGAAACGGTGCGGGTAATACGTGCGCGGCCAAGCGGCGGGTGGCTGGTCGAGCAATTGATCAAGCATCGCCAGCCAATCGTTTTGATCGCTGTAACTGCTGGCCAGGCTTCCAGCCTTGACGAATCCGGCGTTGGGGCCGATCAGCGCCAATTGTCGGGCATAGCTGCTGAGCAACAGGTTTTTCGCGGTTTTCGAGTTGTACAGATCAGGGTCATCGAGGCCGAGCAATACGTCGCTTTTGTTGAGCAGCGTTTGCAAGGGGCGACTGTCCTGGGTGTTGTCCCAGCGCTCGCTGACCACCTCAAGCCCCAGTGGCCGGGCGGCCTGGCGCAGTTCTTTCAAGAGGAACTCGCTGTGACTGTCATACAGCACGCCAATGCGTTTCACTTGGGGCAACAGGATTTGAATCAGGCGCATCTGGCGGTCCGCAGGTGGATCGCTCCAGAGCAGACTCAGCTGTGCAGGCACCGCGTCACCCAAGTGTTGCCGGGCTTGCAGACGGCTGATACGCAACACCAGGGTCGGCGGGCCTTGGCTGTCCTGCAGGCGCCAGTCGAGGCTCGGCAAATCGAGCAGGATCAAACGGATGTCCACCGGCAGTTTGCCCGGTGCCGGCAAAGTGGCCAACGGCTGGAAACGCACGTTATCGGCAGGTCGCAACTCGCGCAGGGCCTGAACGAAGGATTGCACCCCGGAGCTGTCTTCTGCCCCGGTCAACAGAATGTCCGCGGCGTTGGCCGAAAGGCTGCCGAGCCAGCCACTGACCACCAGGCACAGCATGGCCAGCAGATGGCCCAGGCCTGGCGTCTGGCGAGGCGGACAATAAGCCATCTTAAAGTGCCAGCTCCGCGCTGAAGTACATCACTTGGCGCTCGTCATAATTATTGTCAATGAAGGTGGTCGGTTGATGATCGAGGCGGTGCTGGAGCACGCCAGCCAATTCCAGGCTGGCTTTGCCCAGACGGATACGTTTGGCGATGCGCGTGTCGATTCGTTCGAAGCGGTAGCCGTTCAAGGCGTCGTCACCGTAGTAGAAAAGCGCGCTGTTCCAGCCTTTGCCCCAGTCGCGCATCCAGCCGGCGGAACCGCTATTGCGAGCCGTCTGTCGTGCGTCCTGGGGATTGCTCGCGTCGACATCGACGTAGGCGTAGGTAAAGCGCAAACGGTCAGCGTCGTCGACACGCCAGTCGAGCTGGGTTTCCGCTCCGGAAAATCGTGCGGTGTTGGCGTTACTGGCGATGAACTGATTGTTGCGCAGCGGTTCGCTGATCATGCCGGTGATTTCGTCATGGAACAGCTTTACGTCAAGAGCGAGCCTCTGTCCGGCGAAGTATCCGTTATAACCCAGTTCGCGAGAGCGCATATGTTCCTGGTCGAGATTGCCGGGGCCGCGGGTCTTGACGAAGTAACGGGCGCTGGACTGGCCATAGGCCGTCGGTTGCAGGTTGGTGACGCGGTAACTCCAGTTGACGCTGTTTTCGAACATGTCCGGCGAACGGATGGCTTCGGAGTACACCGCCCGCAAGCCATGGCGCGGGTTGATCAGGTAATTGACCGCCACCCGCGGCGTCAGTGAGTTGCCGATCAACTGCGTATCTTCGAACATCGCGCCGCCTTGCAGCAGCCAGTGTTCGCTGGCGCGCCACTCGAGTTGGCCGAATGCCCGCCACGTGGTGTCATCAAGGGTGCCATTGAAGTAAGTCTCGGAATCTGCCCGGTCGTAACGATAGTTCAAGCC
>NZ_RCNW01000231.1:0-31953 GCF_004307605.1 Pseudomonas sp. Sample_24 | reverse complement strand
CGTGGCCTGGGCGTGGTGTTCCAGAGTTACGCACTGTTCCCGCACATGACCGTCAGGGACAACGTCGCCTTCGGCCTGCGGATGCGCAAGGTGCCGAGCGCCGAAATCCGGCAGCGGGTGGACCGCGTGCTGAAACTGGTTCGCCTTGATCAGCACGCCGAGCGCTACCCTCGGGAATTGTCCGGTGGTCAGCGCCAGCGTGTCGCCCTGGCGCGGGCACTGGTCATCCAGCCGCCGGTGTTGCTGCTCGATGAGCCGCTGTCCAACCTCGACGCCAACCTGCGCGAAGAGATGCAATTCGAGATCCGCCGCATCCAGCGCGAAGTCGGGATCACCACGCTGATGGTCACCCATGACCAATCCGAAGCGCTGTCGATCAGTGATCGCGTAGTGGTGATGCAGGCTGGCCGGATCACCCAGATCGATGCGCCCTACACCCTCTACGAACACCCGCGCACCGAGTTCATTTCCGGCTTCGTCGGCAAGGCCAATCTGCTGCCCGGTGAACGAGACAGCAGCGGTGGGGTTCAGGTGTGCAGTCGTGGTGACGGTGATCTGACCTTGAGCCTGCGCCCGGAAAAAATCGATCTGCGTGACGCCGGTCATGGACGCTTGCAGGGCAAGATTGCCAGCCGTTTTTTTCTCGGCAGCCAATGGCTCTACAGCGTGTCGACGCCCCTCGGTGAACTCTGCGTGGTACGCCGCAACGATGGCTCGGCACCGCTGAGCGAAGGCACAGCCGTTGGCCTCGATTGGGATGCCGCACTGCTGCGTGTACTGACTGTCGACGAGGTGAGCGCATGAGTGCATTCGCCGCCATCCGCCAGGGTCGCCAAGGCTACTTGCTGTCGGCACCGGCCCTGGCCTTGTACCTCGGTCTGCTGCTGATCCCGCTGGCATTGACGCTGGTGCTGTCGTTCAACGTCTTCGACTACAGCACAGGGATCAACGGCAACGCCTTCACCGTCGAGCACTACAGCAGCCTGCTGGGCGATCCGTATTTCTATGAAATCTTCCTGCGGACCTTGTGGATCAGCGCTCTGACCACCCTGCTCTGCGTGCTGATCGGCGTCCCCGAGGCTTACATCCTCAGCCGCATGGGCACCCCATGGCGCTCGATTTTCCTGATCCTGATCCTCACTCCGCTGCTGATTTCGGTGGTGGTACGCGCCTTCGGCTGGAGCCTGTTGCTCGGCGCCGATGGCCTGGTCAACCAGACCCTGCAAGCGCTCGGCGGCTCGCCGATGAAACTGCTCTACACGCCGTTCGCGGTGGTGATTGCACTGGTCCACGTGATGCTGCCGTTCATGATCATTCCGGTCTGGACTTCGTTGCAAAAACTCGATCCCGCCGCTGAGCAGGCTGCGCTTTCACTGGGTGCCAGTCACTTCACGGTGATCCGCCAGGTGGTGCTGCCGCAGGTCATGCCCGGCATTTTGTCCGGAACGCTGATCGTATTCGGCCTCGCCGCCAGCTCTTTCGCGATTCCCGGCCTGCTCGGCGGACGCCGTCTGAAGATGGTCGCCACGCTGATCTACGACCAGTACCTGTCGGAGCTCAACTGGCCGATGGGCGCGGCAATTGCCGTGGCCCTGCTGCTCATCAACCTGCTGATCATGCTGTCGTGGAACCGCATGATCGAAGGCCGCTACAAGAAGTCATTGGGATAATTCGTCATGTCCAGGAACGGTCCTTTCGCCCTGCTGTTTCATTCCCTGGTGGTGCTGTTCATGATGGCGCCGCTGGTGGTGGTGTGCCTGGTGGCCTTCACCCCGGAGAACACCCTGAGCCTGCCGACCACGGAGTTTTCCCTGCGCTGGTTCCGTGCCGTGTTCGAACGCGCCGACTTTGTCGATGCGTTCTACAACAGCCTGATTCTGGCGTTCAGCGCCGCCTCGCTGGCGACGCTGGTGGCCGTGCCCGCCGCGCTGGCGATCACCCGTTTCGAGTTTCCCGGCCGGGATTTTCTCAATGGGTTGTTCCTGTCGCCGATCATCATTCCGCACTTGGTACTCGGGGTGGCGTTGCTGCGCCTGTTCGCGCTGATGGGGGTCAACGGCAGCTTCGCCTGGCTGATTTTCGCCCACGTGCTGGTGATCACACCGTATGTGCTGCGACTGGTCCTGGCTTCGGCCATCGGCCTGGATCGCAGTGCCGAATATGCCGCGCAATCGTTGGGAGCCGGTCGCTTCACGCTGTTCCGGCAGATCACATTGCCAATGATTCTGCCCGGTGTGGCCGGCGGCTGGCTGCTGGCATTCATCAACAGTTTTGACGAGGTCACGCTGTCGATCTTCGTCACCTCGCCGGCCACGCAGACCTTGCCGGTGCGCATGTACGTGTACGCCACCGAATCCATCGATCCGATGATGGCGGCGGTATCGGCACTGGTCATCGCGCTGACGGCACTGACCATGATTTTGCTGGATCGGGTCTATGGCCTGGATCGGGTTCTGGTAGGGAAACAATGAGGACGCCATGGCTCTGCTGAAACGACTGGCCGAAGGCGACCGCCCGGCCCTGGACTTTACCCTCGACGGCCAACCGGCCAGCGGCCTGCTCGGCGACACCTTGCTGACGGCGCTGCTGACCTGTGGCGAACACTTGCGCGGCAGCGACTTCAGCGCCGAACCCCGCGCCGGATTCTGCCTGATGGGCGCCTGCCAGGACTGCTGGGTGCGCCTGGGCGATGGCCGCCGCGTACGCGCCTGCTCGACCCTGCTGGAAGCCGGACAACAGATCAACCGCGAACCGGGACGCTGTCTATGAAACCCGTTGTCATCATCGGCGCCGGTCCTGCGGGTATCCGTGCAGCACAAACCCTGGTTGCCCATGGCGTGCGCCCAGTGCTGCTGGACGAAGCGGCGCGTGGCGGCGGGCAGATTTATCGGCGCCAACCGGCCAATTTCAAACGCTCTGCGGTCAAGCTTTATGGCTTCGAGGCGCGCAAGGCCGGCGCTTTGCACCGGACTATCGACACACTGCGCGAGCAGCTCGACTACCGTCCGCAGACACTGGTGTGGAACGCCGAAGACGGCGCTCTCGATACCTTGCACGACGGCCGCGCCGCGCGTCTGGAGTTTTCCCGGGTGATCGTCGCCACGGGCGCCACCGACCGCATTCTGCCGGTGCCGGGCTGGACGTTGCCTGGGGTCTACAGCCTCGGCGCTGCGCAAATCGCCTTGAAATTCCAGGGCTGCGCCATCGGTGAGCGCGTGGTATTCGCCGGTAGCGGACCGTTGCTTTACCTCGTCGCCTATCAATACGCCAAGGCCGGCGCGAATGTCGTCGCGGTGCTCGACACTTCGCCCTTCAGCGCCCAGGCGCGCGCCCTGCCCGGCTTGCTGTCACAACCGGCCACGCTGGCCAAAGGTGTCTATTACCGCAGCTGGCTGACCGCCCATGGGATTGCGGTGCATCAGGGCGCCACACTGAGTCGCATCGACGGCGGACACCGTGTGCAATCACTGAGCTGGACCCGCGCCAACGCGGAACACCGACTGGACTGTGACGCTGTCGCTTTTGCCCATGGCCTGCGCAGCGAAACCCAAGTGGCTGACCTGCTCGGCTGTGAATTCGCCTGGAACCCCCTCAACCGCGCCTGGCTGCCAACGCGAGACAGTGCCGGACGCAGCAGCGTTGCCCAGGTGTACCTGGCCGGTGACGGCGCCGGCATCATGGGCGCCGACGCTGCAGAAATGGCCGGCGAGCGCGCCGCGTTGGCATTGCTCGAAGACATTGGCTACCTGATCGAGCCGCAACGCGCCGCGCATCTGGAACAGGCGTTGTCGCGCATCGGCGATTTTCGCCAGGGGCTGGAACGCGCCTTTGCCTTTCCCGAACACTGGGCTGCGGATGCCGCCGATGACGTGATGGTTTGCCGCTGCGAAGAAGTCCGCGCCGGCGAAATTCGCGAAGTCGTGCGTGAAGGGCATTGGGAAATCAATCGGGTCAAGGCGCACTGCCGGGTCGGCATGGGCCGCTGCCAGGGCCGGATGTGTGGCGCCGCTGCCGCGGAAATCATTGCCTGCGAGAGCGGGCGTGCAGTGTCCGGGATCGGCCGGCTGCGGACACAAGCGCCGATCAAGCCTTTGCCGTTTGGCCTGGAGATCGAAGCATGATCGAAGTCGACGCGGTGATCATCGGTGGCGGCATTGTCGGGTCTTGCGCCGCGCTGTTCCTGAGCAAGGGCGGTCAGCGGGTCGCGCTGCTGGAGCGGGATTTTTGCGGCTCGCATTCCAGCGGAGTGAATTACGGCGGCGTGCGACGCCAGGGCCGTCCGCTGTCACAGTTGCCATTGTCGCAACGAGCCCATGCCCTCTGGGCGCAGTTGCCACAATTGATCGGCATCGACGGTGAGTATCAACGCAGCGGTCATCTGAAACTGGCACGCAGCCTGGATGATCTGCGCGCACTGCAAGACTACGCCGCCAGCAGCCAGGGTTTCGGCCTTGATCTGCAACTACTGGACCGTGCGCAATTGCGCGCCCGTTTTCCATGGGTTGGTGACGTGGCGGTAGGCGCTTCGTATTGCCCGGATGACGGACATGCCAACCCGCGGCTGGTGTCCCCCGCGTTTGCGCAGGCGGCACGGCGGCATGGTGCGCAGGTGCATGAGCAGTGTGCGGTGAGCGCCGTTGAACATGACGGCCAGCGTTTCTGTGTTCGCAGCCAAAGCGGACTGGAATGGCGCGCCCCGTGGTTGTTGAACTGCGCAGGTGCCTGGGCCGGCAACCTGGCCGCACAATTCGGCGAACCGGTGCCGATGCACTCCGGGCATCCGGCGATGCTGGTCACCGAACCCTTGCCGTTGGTGATGGATGCCAGCACCGGCGTCGAGGGGGGCGGTATCTATGCCCGTCAGGTCGCACGTGGCAATTGCGTGCTGGGTGGTGGTCAAGGGTTTGCCCTGGACGACGCCCGCGCCCGCCCCGGCCAAAGCGCGGTGCTGGAAATCCTCCGCCAGGCGGTCGAACTCTACCCGTTCCTTGAAGGGGCCCAGGCGATCCGTACCTGGAGTGGCACCGAAGGTTACCTGCCCGATCGCCAACCGGTGATCGGCCACAGTCGTACCCGGCCGGGTCTGTTGCATGCGTTTGGCTTTGCCGGCGCCGGTTTCCAGATCGGCCCCGCGGTGGGCCAGGCACTCAGCGAGATCATCTGTAGCGGCGCGCCAAAGACGTCGCTGAATGCGTTTTCCATCAACCGTTTTCACTCCATTTCCGTAGCTTGATAGAGGAAGGTCGCGCCAATGAAAAACGTCAAACGCACTGCTCTGCTCGGTTTGTCCTGCATGAGCGCCCTGCTCAGCGTCACCCAGGCTCACGCCGAACCGACGCTTTACCTGGGCATGAACGGCGGGACCATGGAGCGGCTCTATGCCGACAAAGTGCTGCCAGATTTCGAGAAGGCCAACAACGTCAAAGTGGTCATCGTGCCCGGCACCTCCGCCGACATCCTGGCCAAAGTCCAGGCCAGCAAAGGCAACCCGCAGATGCATGTGATGTTCCTCGACGACGGCATCATGTACCGCGCCATCGCCATGGGCCTGTGCGACAAACTGCAGGACAGCCCGACCCTGCAACAGATTCCGGCCAAGGGACGGATCAAGGATGAAGCGGTAGCCGTCAGCCTCGGCGTCACCGGGCTGGCCTACAACACGCGTCTGTTCAAAGAGAAAGGCTGGGCTGCACCAACCTCGTGGATGGACATGGCCGACCCGCGTTTCAAAGACAAGCTGGTGTTCCAGTCGATGGCCTCGTCGACGTTCGGCTTGCATGGTTTCCTGATGTTCAACCGGATACAGGGTGGTACTGAAACCAACGTCGACCCGGGCTTCAAAGCCTGGCCAAACAGCGTCGGGCGCAACGTGCTGGAGTACATTCCGAGTTCGGCGAAGATTTCCGAAATGCTGCAAACCGACGAAGCCGCGTTGTTCCCGCTGACCCCGACCCAGGTCACTGCGCTCAAACTCAAGGGTATGCCGGTGGAGTACGCGCAGCCGAAAGAAGGCGCGGTGGTGCTCAACGTCGCCGAATGCGCGATCGCCAACAACACACAACCGGAACTCGCGCAAAAACTCGCCGCGTTCCTGCTCACGCCACAAGCCCAGGCTGCTGCGCTCGAAGACGGGGATCAGATCCCCTCCAACCCGAACACCCCCACCACCGACCGCACCCGTGGGCAGGTCGAGGCGATGAAGCAATACCTGGAAACCGCGATTGCGGTGGATTGGGACCAGGTCAACGAACAGCGCCCGGCGTGGAATGCCCGCTGGAATCGGAGCATTGAGCGGTAGGGATTGCCGAGGCCGATAACACAAACCTGCGGGAGCGAGCCTGCTTGCTCCTGCAGGGGTTTGATTCTCGGGTTTTCGTCGGCACAACTGGAAGCAAAATTACCCAACTGGTTAAACTATGCCGCCGCAGGCCGGGGGCCTGCCAGAAGTTTACGGGGTGATATCTACAGTGGCCGCTCGATCGACCAACCGTTCGCGACTCGCATCACGCTGGCCATCGTTGCGTCGCCTCTTCGGCAAGGCGTCGACTGCCTCTTCCAGTGGCTCGGCCAGCGAACGGCTCATCCGCGACCACTTTCAGCAAAAGGCCTGCGCCCAGGGCTACACCCTCAGTCACAGCCAGCAAAGGGTGATCGACTGCATGGCGCAGCACGCCCGTTCAATGCTTGAAAGCGGATCAAAAAACCTTCCCGGGCTGTATCTGCACGGCGCCGTGGGCCGCGGCAAGAGCTGGCTGCTCGACGGTTTTTTCCAAGCCATCCCGCTCGCGCAAAAGCAGCGCGTGCACTTCCATGAGTTCTTCGCCCGGCTACACCAAGGGATGTTCGGCCATCGTGAGCAAGCGGATGCGCTGGCCACCACGCTCGATGAAATGCTGAGCGACTGCCGCGTGCTGTGTTTCGACGAGTTTCACGTCCACGACATCGGTGATGCCATGCTGATCACGCGGCTGTTCAAGGCGCTGTTTCGCCGCGAGATCCTGCTGCTGGTCACGTCCAACTACCCGCCGGAAGGTCTATTGCCCAACCCGCTGTACCACGCGCGTTTCAAACCGGTGATCGACCTGATCAACGCGCGCATGCTGGTGATGGAAGTCGGCGGGCCACACGACTACCGCAGCCATGCCAGAACCCACGCACAGCAACTGTTCACCCAAGGCCAATACGTCTGGCCCGCGACACCGGCGCAGCGTCACGCGGCGAACCTGCCGGCGATGGGCGCAGCGTCCATTGCCCTGGCTGTCGGCACTCGTCATTTGCCCGCCCGTTACTGCGAGGGACGCGCCGTCGGTTTCAACTTCGCTGATCTTTGCGATCAGCCTACGGCCGTCATGGATTACCTGGAACTGTGCCGACGCTTCGATCACTGGATCATCGATCAATTGCCGAATCTGGCCGACTGCTCGATTGCCGCCCAGCAGCGTTTCATCAATCTGGTGGACGTTTTGTACGATCAGGACAAACATTTGATTCTGCTCGGCCAGCGCTCATTGCGCGAAAGCCTGCACGCCGATGCCATCGATCTGGCGCGCACGCGCAGCCGGCTGGGGCAACTCAAAGAGGTTCGGGAACCGGTTTGAGGCGGGGTTTGCATCGACGGTAGCGCCACCGTCGCGTTCTTCCCGCTATCATGCCGCCCATTCCTTCGATCAAATAGCGAACCCGTTCATGCACACCGTTGCACAACTGCGCGCCGGTACGCTGGCAGGCATCACTCGCCTCGACCTCAGCGAGAACCTGACACAGTTCCCCCGGGAAATTTTCGACCTGGCGGACTCGCTGGAAGTGCTCAACCTCAGCGGCAATGCCTTGACCCAGCTGCCGGACGACCTGCATCGCCTGAGCCGTTTACAGGTGTTGTTCTGCTCGGACAATCGGTTTACCGAACTACCGGCTTGCCTGGGCCGATGTGCGGCGCTGACCATGGTTGGCTTCAAGGCCAACCGCATCGAACACGTCCCGGCAGAGGCGCTGCCGCCGCTGTTGCGCTGGCTGATCCTGACCGACAATTGCCTCAGTGAACTGCCGAGCGAACTGGGTCAACGTCCGCACTTGCAAAAACTCATGCTGGCGGGCAACCGCTTGCGACAGTTACCCGACAGTCTGCGTAACTGCCATCGACTCGAGTTGATCCGCATTGCCGCCAACCGCCTGACCGCGCTGCCGGAATGGCTGCTGCGCCTGCCGAGCCTGAGCTGGCTGGCCTACGCCGGCAACCCGCTGGAAACTGAAGCCGATGCCACCGCCCTCGAAGCCACACCGAGCATTGCCTGGTCGCAACTGCAACTGGAACAACAACTGGGCGAAGGCGCTTCCGGCGTGATCCATCGCGCTTCCTGGGCGAAACCCGGCCAGCCCGCCACAACGGTAGCGGTCAAACTCTACAAAGGCGAAATGACCAGCGATGGCTCGCCGCTGCACGAAATGAACGCCTGCATCACCGCTGGCATTCACCCCAACCTGATCCGCGTAGAAGGCCGGATTGTCGATCACCCGCAACAAACCGACGGGCTGGTGATGCAGCTGATCGCCCCGAGCCATCGCAACCTCGCCGGGCTGCCGAGCCTGGCGTCCTGCAGCCGTGACGTCTATGCCGATGACACCCGCTTCAGCGCCGCTGTCGCCCTGCGTATCGCGCGTGGTATCGCTTCAGTGGCCGGGCATCTGCACCGACGTGGCATCACTCACGGCGACCTTTACGGCCACAACATCCTGTGGAACGAACACGGGGATTGCCTGCTGGGAGACTTTGGCGCAGCGTCATTCCATGCCACCCAGGACAACCTGGAAAGCCGTGCATTGCAGCGGATCGAAGTGCGAGCGTTCGGGGTGCTGCTGGGGGAATTGCTGGAAAGGATCGACTCGGGATTGAGCGATGCGGATCGTCTGCGGCTTGATGCGTTGCAGCAGCGCTGCTGTCAGCCGGATGTGTTGATGCGGCCGGGGTTTAACGAGATTTTGCAGCAATTGAGTTGCGGGTGACCGCTATGCGGTCAATCGCGGGCAAGCCCGCTTCCACAGGGACAGCGCAAAACCTGTGGGAGCGAGCTTGCTCCGGGCGACGTTCCGACGATGACGGTGTCACTGGCGAAACAAATTAACCCGCCAAACCGACAAACATGTCCTGCACGTCATCGTGGTTATCGAGGCCTTCAAGGAACGCTTCGACTTCAGCCATCTGCTCGTCGCTCAGGCCGCTGACCGGGTTCTTCGGCTGGTAGCCCAGTTTGGCCGACAGCACGGTGAAACCCTGCTCAGGCAAGGCTTTCTGAACCGCATCCAGGTCGGTAGGCTCGGTCAGGAACAGGGTCGCGCCCTCTTCACCCGGTTCAAAATCCTGGGCACCGGCTTCGATCGCAGCCATTTCCGGATCCGCATCCGGGGTGTCCGGCGAGGCTTCAATCATGCCCACGTGGTTGAAATCCCAGGCCACCGAACCGGAGGCGCCCAACTGGCCCTTGCGGAATGCGACGCGGATTTCAGCGACGGTGCGGTTGATGTTGTCGGTCACGCATTCAACGATCAACGGCACCTGATGCGGTGCAAACCCTTCATATGTCACGCGATGGTATTGCACGGTTTCGCCCAACAGGCCCGCACCTTTCTTGATGGCGCGGTCCAGTGTTTCCTTGGGCATCGATGCTTTCTTGGCCTGTTCCACCACCAGACGCAAGTGTGCGTTGGTGGCGGTATCGGCACCGTTGCGTGCAGCAATGGTGATTTCTTTCACCAGTTTGCCGAAGATCTTGCCCTTGGCGTTAGCTGCCGCTTCTTTGTGTTTAACCTTCCACTGTGCGCCCATTACTCACTCTCTTGTCTATGGCGCCGAGACATCTATTGGCCGACGCATGGCGCCAAGTTTATACGGCCTAAAGTTGGCAATCGACCAAAAATTCTCAACGGCAGGATCGACATCTTCACCGGCTTTTGTAGGGCATTTCTGAAACTACGATTCGCGATGACTATCAAGGGTCATGGTTTCGTACCCTTCGCACCCGTACTCCTCGGTAGAAGCGCGATCAATGCACAACGACAAGGAAAGTCCCTTCACCCTGACACTGCTCGACGACAATTTGAGTTTGCAGGTGGTGCAGTTCAGTGGCCGCGAGGCTCTCAATCAACCCTATCGATTCGATATCGATGCCATCGGCCTCGCTCCGGGCCTGCCCCTTGAGCGACTGCTGCAACAACCGGCACTTCTGGTTATCGGCCATGGCCACTACATTCATGGCGTACTGCACAGCGCCAGCCACGAACATCGCGGCCATCAGCGGGTGGGCTACAAACTGATACTGGTGCCTGCGCTTCAGGCGCTGGAGCGGCACAGATCACGACGCATTTTCCAGCACCTCAGTGTGCCGATGATCCTGGGTCGACTGTTGCAAGAACATGGTTTACCCGACAGCAGCTTCCGCTTCGAGCTCCAAGACAGCCACTATCCCCTGCGACCTTTTTGCATTCAGTACGAGGAAAGCGATCTCGCGCTGCTGCAACGGCTGTGCGAGGAAGAGGGCATTCACTACCACTTCGAACATCACCGGGCCGGCCATGTTCTGATTTTTGCCGATGACAGCCTGAGTTTCCCGCAGGAACCGCTGCTGATGCCTTTTCAAAACGACATGCTCACGATCGCTCAATCACCAGTGATCAGCGAACTGTTCCAGCGCCACGATTTATTGTCTTTGCCGCTCCAGGTGGATGCCCGAAATCGCGCTATTGCAGCTATCGGGGATAGCGCCGTCAATCACTCTTCGCCGCGCTCGGTGTCCAGCCCTGTTCACCCACAGCGTCATCGCGAGCAACTGGGTCGACGGCAGTTGGAGCGCCTGCGAAGTCAGCAGGTGAAAGTCCATGGGCAGAGCAACCACTGCCGATTGCGCAGCGGGTGCATCGTGCAGGTGGCGGAACATCCGTTGCGGGGTTTCAACGATCAATGGCTGGTCATTCAGGCACAGCATCAAGGGCGGCAGGATTCGATTCTGGAGCAGGCTTGCCCAAGCACGCCCCGGCATTACCACAATCAGTTTTGCGCCATTCCCTGGTCAACGGTCTTCCGGCCGGCGCTTGAACAAGACCGGCCGCGCATCACCGGTTTCCAGCCTGCCCGGGTGTGTGGTCAGGCGGGCAAGCCGGCTATTGAGGATGATCAAGGGCGAATCCAGGTACGTCTGTGGCCGGCGACAACCAGCGACTGCGAAGCACCTGCCGACCTCTGGTTGCCGGTCGTGCTGTCGACTGCGAACACCGGGTTCAATCCGGCCGGCATGCCCCTGGCGGGTAGCGACGGGCTGGTCAGTTTCATCGACAGCGACCCCGACCGCCCAGTCTTTTGCGCGAGCTTCAGACAACACCCTTCGACTCCAGCAGTTCGCCAGCAAAAGCCGCGCAGCGATACCCGCTTGTTACTCGATTGGCTGGTCAATCGCACCGACCTCAAGCCATAAAAAGTCAGGATTTGCCAACGATGGCTGCAAGCTTCGCCGGAAGCCGGCCTGCCGCAGATGCAGCAGGCGACGAGGGAAAGGATTCAGGTACCCAGAGGTTTGACGGTTATCGCTTGATTGGGTACGCAGGCGAATGGAGTACCCATGCCATTGGGGCGGCTGTTCCAGTGTGGGATGAGTACCAGTGCGGAGAACATCGCACAGCCGGCAAAGACGATGAAAACGGTAACGGTGTCAAAGTAGCCCGGCAGCAAACCACCGAGAATCGCCCCGACCGAACCGCAGCCGTTGACGAACCCGGCCGCTGTCGCGCCTGCCTTTGCAGTGCCGAAGTCGATGGCGGCAGCGCCACTTATCATCGAGTCCGGCCCGTAGAGTGTCAGGCCCATGACGAACAACAGCGCCACCACCAGTACCACGCTGCCGGTGTGCAGGGCACCCATGAAAAACGCCAGGGATACGGTCAACGCCAACAGACTGATCACGCAGGCCGGCATGCGTCGGGCGCCGAACAGTTTGTCCGAGGCCAGGCCAATCAGGATCGGCCCGAGCAACCCTGCCAACTCAAACGCGGTGGGAATGATCGCCGCCCCGACCTTGCCCACCGAGGGCATCTGCTCGAAAACAATCACCGGCCCCCACAGCAGAATCGCGTAGCGCGCCGGTTTCAGCATGAAATACGCCAGCCCCAACACCAGCACCGTGCGATTGCGCAGGATTTCCTTCAACGGCACCCACATGCTGATTCTGCTTTGCGCGTCGGCCTGTTCGGCGGTCAGCTCAGGCTCAGGTTCAACTGCCGGCAAGCCGACGTCTTGGGGTTTGTTGCGTTGAAAAATAAAGAACAGCACGGCAACCAGCCCAACCACCGCCGCACTGGAAATGAACGCCGCATGCCAGCTGCCGACGAGCGTGTACGCCCACCAGCCAGCAAACGGAGAGGCCACCAGACCGCCGAAGGCGTAGCACGAACTCCATAAGCCCAGCACACGCCCACGTTGCTCCGAGGGAAAGAAACTGCCGAGGTTCTTGCACAGTCCCGACCAACCGGTGGACTGCGCCAGGCCTTGAATCAGCATGCAGGTCGCGAAGATCGGCAGTGTTGCAAAATTGCCCATCACCAGCGCCGCCGCGGCGGAGATGACCAAGCCGCCGAGCACCACGACCCGTGGCCCGAAACGGTCTGCGAGGATGCCCCAAGTGAATTGGCCTACGGCGTAAGCGGTCAGGTAGATGGCGTCGAGGTTGGCCATGGCCATCTTGTCGAGCATGAACGTCGGGTCTTCGCCGATCCCCAGCTTGGCGACTGAAAACGCTTTGCGTGTGAAGTAGAAAGCGGCGTAGGCGAGCCAGGTGATCGCGAAAATCTGCACGCGCCAACGCTTGATGGTGCCGATGTGCTTGTTCATTGTGGTTCTGACCTCAGGGTTGAGTGTGCCGGCAGAATTAAATGAAAACGCCTGTCTTTTTTATTGTTGAGCACTGCGAAATCACCTTGTCCCTGTAGGCGATTGCGGTCAGATGAGTCCTGTTGATCCACCAGGCTCATGGCACCCCACTGCTGTTCGACTGACAGTCACCAGGGCTGAGGTACATAAAAACAATGACTGATAAATAAATGAAATCGATTTATCGTATTTCCAAAATAAGCTCAGCTTGTTAATGGAGATTCCCATGTCGGTTTCCCACGCCCAACTCAAAGCCTTCCATGCCGTGGCCGTGCACGGAAGCTTTACCAAAGCCGCCGAGCGGCTATTTCTCACGCAACCGGCGATTTCCGACCAGGTGCGCAAGCTCGAAGAACGCTACGGCGTGTTGCTGTTCCATCGCAACAAGCGCTCGGTACGCCTGACCGATCTGGGCGAGCGTTTGCTCGGCGTCACGCAAAAGTTGTTCGTGATCGAAGCCGAGGCCCAGGAGCTGTTGCAGGATTCCCAGGCCTTGCAGACCGGCAGCCTGATTCTGGCGGTGGACGCGCCTGTGCATGTGTTGCCGCAAATCGCCAGGTTTTGCGAGCGTTACCCGGGCATCAGCGTGAAGATCGAAACGGGCAACACCGATGAATCACTGTTCCGGCTCTTCAACTATCAAGCCGATCTGGCATTGCTGGGACGCGATGTCAGCGATGAGCGCCTGCTCTCGTTGCCCCTGCGCAACGACCCGATGGTGGCGTTCGTATCACGCCATCATCCATGGGCCGACCGCGAGTCCATCACCCTCTCGGATCTTGACGACACGCCGTTGGTGCTGCGGGAAATCGGCTCGGTCACCCGTCAGACCCTGGAAGAAGAAATGGCCGGCGCAGGGTTGCGCATCCGCCCGGCGATTCAGGTGGAAGGCCGCGAAGCCGCACGGGAGGCGGTGGTGGTCGGGATCGGTGTGGGCGTGGTTTCGGCGGCCGAGTTCGGTGCGGACTCGAGGGTTTGCGCACTGCCGATCACCGATTGCAAGCGGCGGTTGACCGAAACGTTGGTGTGTTTGCGCGAGCAGAGTTCGCGCCGGGTGGTGGCGACTTTTCTGGAAATGGTGCGCGATAGTCTTGTTTAGGCAGGGCCGACCTCATCGCTGGCAAGCCAGCTCCCACAGGGATTTGTGTTGGCCACTAATCTTGTGAACGACACAAAACCTGTGGGAGCTGGCTTGCCAGCGATGGGCGCACCTCGGTCTACCCCCCAGGCGCCAACCCGAAAAACGCCTGAATCAAACGCAAATCCCGCCGCCGCACCATACACCCCATCATGTGCCGGTTCACCAATCCTTCGCCAATGATCGGTACCGCCGCCACCCGCGGATCATGGCTGACCTCCACCGACGACACCACGCCGACCCCCAACTGCGCCGCAACCGCCTCGGTCACCGCTTCGCGACTGTCCAGCTCCAGCAGCACTCTTGGGTTGATCCTGGCCTGGGCGCACGCCTCATCGAACGTGCGCCGGGTAATCGAACTCGGCTCACGCAACACCATGATCACTTGGTCCAGTTCCTTGAGCGGCACGCCTTGGGTTCGATGCGCCCACGGGTGCCCATCGGGCACCAATGCACAGATGCGTGATTCGCTCAGGGCTTGCAGATGCAGGCCCTTGCGCGGCTCGACCTCGGTCAGCACCGCCACGTCGGCATGTTCGGACAATAGCGCCGCCAACGTTTCCTGAGCATTGCCCAGGCGCAAATTCACGGTGATCCCCGGATAACGCGCACGCAGGCTGGCAAGCATCGGCATGACCATGTGCGGGCCGTCCGCCGCCACTTCCAGACGCCCGGTCAGCAACTGCCGGTTGGCCTCCAGCATCACCTGCGCCTCGTCCGCCAGACCAAACATCGCCCGAGTAATCGCCGCCAGTTTGGTGCCCTCTTCGGTCAGCTCCACCCGTCGTGCGGTACGGCGCAGCAGCGTGATCTGGTAATGCTCCTCCAGCGCCTTGATATGGCCGGTCACCGCCGGCTGGCTGATGAACAGGCGCGCTGCCGCTCTGGTAAAGCTGCCCTCTCGGGCCACGGCATCGAAGGCGCGAAGCTGGAACAGGTTCATGGATAACCCTCACTGATGGCTGGCATAACAACAAACAATTTGATTGATAGTCCGGCAAATTGCAATTTAGGCACCAACGCTTCATCCCATCGAATGCGAGGACACGAGAATGAGTATTGCCGCCCCTATCCTGCTCACCCCTGGCCCGTTGACCACGTCGGCCCGCACCCGCCAGGCAATGATGGTTGACTGGGGTTCATGGGATGACCGCTTCAACCAAATGACCGCCAGCCTCTGCGAACAACTGCTGGCGATCATCAACGGCGCCGCCACTCACCACTGCGTGCCACTGCAAGGCAGCGGCACTTTTGCCGTCGAAGCGGCAATCGGCACCCTGGTGCCTCGCGATGGCAAGGTCCTGGTGCTGATCAACGGCGCCTACGGCAAACGCCTGGCGAAAATTTGCGAAGTGCTCGGTCGCTCGTTCAGCACCTTCGAAACCGCCGAAGACGAACCGACCACTGCCGCCGACGTCGACCGTCTGCTGCGGGCCGATGCCGGTATCACCCACGTTGCACTGATCCACTGCGAAACCAGCACCGGCATCCTCAACCCGCTGCCCGAAATCGCCCAGGTCATCGCGCAACACGGCAAACGTCTGATCATCGACGCCATGAGTTCCTTCGGCGCCTTGCCGGTCGACGCTCAACAGATCCCGTTCGATGCACTGATCGCCGCCTCGGGCAAATGCCTGGAAGGCGTGCCGGGCATGGGCTTCGTCTTCGCTCGCAAAGAATCCCTGGCCAGTGCCGCCGGCAACTCGCATTCGCTGGCGATGGACCTGTATGACCAGCACACCTACATGACCAAGACCGGCCAATGGCGCTTCACCCCGCCGACTCACGTGGTCGCCGCCTTGCATGAGGCCCTGCTGCAATACAACGAAGAAGGCGGCTTGCCGGCCCGACACGAGCGCTACGCCGCCAACTGCCAGGCATTGATGCAAGAGATGAGCAAGCTGGGGCTGCGCAGTTTCCTGCCAGCGGCGATCCAGGCGCCGATCATCGCCACCTTCCACGCGCCGAAAGATCCACGCTACCAGTTCAAGGAATTCTACGAACGGGTCAAGGCCAAGGGCTACATCCTCTACCCGGGCAAACTGACTCAGGTCGAAACCTTCCGCGTTGGCTGTATTGGCCATGTTCAGCCGGCCGAAATGCGCGAAGCCGTGGCCGCGATTGGCGAAGTGCTGCGTGAGATGGAAGTGTTGGAGATTTAAGTCACACCACATTCCCCTGTGGGAGCGGGCTTGCCCGCGATTGCGGCCTGACATTCACCACTGATGTCGACTGACACACCGCCATCGCGAGCAGGCTCACTCCTGCATTGAACCGTATTGCCAACTCAGGAATTTAATTGCCATGAACTACACCAACCCAACCACGCTGCAAGCCGCCATCCTCGACTGGGCCGGCACTGTCGTCGACTTCGGTTCATTCGCGCCGACGCAGATCTTCGTCGAAGCCTTCGCCGAGTTCGATGTCCAGGTCTCCATCGAAGAAGCCCGAGGCCCGATGGGCATGGGCAAGTGGGATCACATCCGCACCCTTTGCGATCAACCGCAAGTCGCCGAGCGATATCGCAAAGTATTTGGCCGCACACCGACTGACGATGACGTGACCGCCATCTACCAGCGTTTCATGCCGCTGCAGATCGAAAAAATCGCCGAGCACTCGGCACTGATTCCCGGCGCTCTGGACACCATTGCCAACCTGCGCCAGCAAGGGATCAAGATCGGCTCCTGCTCCGGCTATCCAAAACAAGTCATGGATAAAGTCGTCGAACTGGCCGCCACCAACGGTTACGTCGCTGACCATGTCGTCGCCACTGACGAGGTACCGAATGGACGCCCATGGCCCGCTCAGGCGCTGGCCAACGTGATTGCCCTGGGCATCGACGATGTCGCAGCCTGCGTAAAAATCGACGACACCGTACCGGGCATTCTCGAAGGCCGTCGCGCCGGCATGTGGACCGTGGCACTGATTTGCTCGGGCAATGCACTGGGCCTGGACTACGAAGGTTATCGCGCACTGGCCAGCGACAAACTTGCCAGCGAACGCAAGCGCATTCATGCATTGTTCGAAGGCTCACGCCCGCACTACATGATCGATACCATCACCGACTTGCCGGAAGTGATCGCCGATATCAACAAACGTCTGGCCAACGGCGAGATGCCGCAAAATCAATAAAGAAAAGCCGTAGTACTCAGCAGAGTGCTACGGCTCTTTTTAACTTGAACTATTGCAATATCAATTAACGTTCATCGCCACCGAGAGACATGTAACTCTCAACGTCATCCGAATCTTCAATATTCAACGCTTGAAGTTCATCCACTGGACTCGCGGCATCTTCCACTTCCTCTTGTTCGACAGAACCTGGCTCTTCGTCAATCGCTGGTTGCCCAAGATCTTGCGTCTCGTCGATGGGCTCGGCCAGGCCGACCTGCCGCCCCGCCGCATCGATGATAACCCCATCAGGATAGAACGTCAGGCCATCAAACTCGAGTGAACCGTCCGCATACAAAAGGGCGCCATTGTTAAACTCCCGAGTCCCGTCGGACCACAATCTTCCCCACGTGTACTCAGTTACTTCACCACGGACTCCATTCATGTTTTCGTTCATGCTCATTCCTTTGATTACAAGATTTTAACTGCCAAAAACTGTTATTCGCTTTAAATAACGGCCATGCCCGACCAATATTAATCAACGGTCTTTATCACTCAAGCATAAAACTGAAAATACAGCACAAACAGAATCGGCCTACATCTGATCGCTCATTTTCGCCAGCGTGTGGTGACTTAACCGTCCTGACTCACTGAAATCCACGGCGCCCCTGCAAACCGCCGGTATGAACGAAGATCAGGCGTGCACCCTTTTTGAATGTGCCTGCTTCGACCTGCTGCCTGAGCACCAGCAATGCCTTGCCGGTGTAAAGCGGTTCCAACGGGATTGCGCAGGCCTGCTCTGTTTGCGTGATGAATTCGAGCAGCGAAGGATCGACTTTGGCGAAACCGCCACGACTGGCGTCGAGTAATTCATAAGCCGGTTCTGTCAAACCCGCCTCCTCGAGAATCACTTCAACCTGCTGCCTCACACCATGATCGTCAGGCACCGCCAGTGCACCGTAAACCTGATGCTCCCCCGCTTCGGCCAGTACCAATCCGGCCAAGGTCGTTCCTGTCCCGCAGGCCAGCCACCAACCATCGTAATCGCTCCAGCCCAGAGCGCTCAATTGCTTGCAGACCTGAGCCTTGAGCTGCATGCAGCCACGCGCCCCAGGCAAACCGCCGCCACCTTCCGGTACAGGTTGCAGGTCGGGATAGCGGGCTTTCCATGGCACCCAGAAATCCGCTGCATGCCGCGCCCGATAACCGCCATAACCCAGCCAGTGCAATTGCATGCCGAACGCCTGCAAGTCCCTCACCGTAGGGGTTTCCTGAGGGTGCCCACGCAACAGGCCTACGGTGCAAAAGCCAAATCGTTGGCCGGCCGCCGCCAGTGCATGCAAATGATTGGAGTGAGCCCCACCCAGGCTGATGATGCCTTTGGCGCCGGACTGTGCAGCAATGTTGAGGTGTTCGATCAGCTTGAACCATTTGTTGCCACTGATCAGCGGATCGATCTGGTCCAGACGCAGGATCGCGACTTCGATGCCGGCTGTGGTCAGCCAGTCGAGGTGGAGGCGTTGGAGAGGGGCTTCAGGGAGCCAGTCATTGGGAGGGGAAAGCATTGATGCAAGATCCGGGTTTGGAGCAGGCATCTTAGCAGCCTTCAGGCCGTCATCGCGGGCAAGCCCGCTCCCACAGGGGGCCTGCGCCGATCACAAAATGCATGACCGACACAGAACCTGTGGGAGCGGGCTAGCCCGCAATCGCCGTTGACACGCTAAACCTGCAAATTACAACTCAGCCGCCAACCGCGAACCCTGATTGATCGCCCGCTTGGCATCCAGCTCCGCCGCGACATCCGCGCCGCCGATCAGGTGCACGTTCTGGCCCGCCGCCAGCAGACCATCCTGCAGCTCACGCAGCGGGTCCTGCCCGGCGCAGATCACGATGTTGTCCACCGGCAATACTTGTGGCTCACCGGTTTCACCGATGCGAATGTGCAGGCCTTCATCGTCGATCTTCAAGTACTCGACGCTATTGAGCATTTGCACCTGCTTGTTCTTCAGACCGGTGCGGTGAATCCAGCCGGTGGTCTTGCCCAAGCCGTCGCCGACCTTGGATTTCTTGCGTTGCAGCAGGAATACATCACGGGCCGGTGCATGGGGTGCAGCCTTGATCCCGGCCACACCGCCGCGCGCTTGGAGGTGTGTGTCGATGCCCCACTCTTTCCAGAACTCGTCGCGATTCAGACTGGTGGCCTGGCCCTGGTGAACGAGGAATTCCGAGACGTCGAAGCCGATGCCGCCGGCACCGATCACTGCTACGCGCTTGCCTACAGGCTTGCGTTGCAGAAGCACGTCCAGGTAGCTCAAAACCTTGGCGTTCTCGACGCCCGGAATCGCCGGAGTCCTTGGCGCGATCCCCGTCGCCAGGATGATCTCGTCGAAACCGCCCTCAACCAGCTTCGCCACATCCACGCGAGTGTTCAGGCACACCTCGACGTTGGTGGTCTGCAATTTGCGAGCGAAATAACGCAGGGTCTCGAAGAACTCTTCCTTGCCCGGCACACGTTTGGCCACGTTGAACTGACCGCCGATCTCGCTGGCCGAATCGAACAGCGTCACCTGATGGCCGCGCTCGGCTGCCACGGTGGCGGCGGAAAGCCCCGCAGGACCGGCACCGACCACAGCGATCTTCTTGACCTGCCGGACCGGCACGTAGTTGAGTTCGGTTTCGTGGCAGGCACGCGGGTTGACCAGGCAACTGGTCAGCTTGCCGCCGAAGGTGTGGTCCAGGCACGCCTGGTTGCAACCGATGCACGTGTTGATTTCATCAGCGCGGCCTTCAGCAGCCTTGTTGACGAAGTCCGGGTCGGCGAGGAACGGCCGCGCCATGGACACCATGTCGGCATCGCCTTCGGCCAGGATCTGCTCGGCCACTTCCGGGGTATTGATGCGGTTGGTAGTGATCAGCGGAATGTTCACCGAACCGCGCAGCTTGGCGGTGACTTTACTGAATGCCGCACGCGGCACCTTGGTGGCGATGGTCGGAATTCGCGCTTCGTGCCAGCCGATACCGGTGTTGATGATCGTCGCACCCGCCTGCTCGATGGCCTTGGCCAACAGCACGATTTCGTCCCAGGTACTGCCGCCCTCGACCAGATCGAGCATCGACAGACGGAAAATGATGATGAAGTTCGGGCCAACGGCCTCACGCACCCGACGGACGATTTCCACCGGCAGGCGCATGCGGTTTTCGTAGCTGCCGCCCCAGCGGTCAGTGCGGTGGTTGGTGTGGGCCGCGAGGAACTGGTTAATGAAATAACCTTCCGAACCCATGATTTCGACGCCGTCGTACTCGGCCTGTTGCGCCAGGGTCGAGCAGGTGACGAAATCGCGGATCTGTTTCTCGATGCCTTCCTCGTCCAGCTCTTTAGGCTTGAACGGGTTGATAGGCGCTTGAATGGCGCTTGGCGCGACCTGCTTCGGGCTATACGCGTAACGGCCGGCGTGGAGAATCTGCATGCAGATCTTGCCGCCCGCCTCGTGCACCGCACGGGTAACGATACGGTGCTTGAGCGCTTCTTCCTCGGTCGTCAGCTTGGCCGCGCCAGAGTAGACGCCACCCTCATCGTTCGGGCCGATACCGCCGGTGACCATCAGGCCGACCCCACCCCGGGCACGTTCGGCGAAATACGCCGCCATGCGCTCGAAACCACCTGGTTTTTCTTCTAGTCCGGTGTGCATCGAGCCCATCAGGGTGCGGTTGCGCAACGTGGTAAAACCCAGGTCCAGCGGGGCCAACAGGTGCGGGTAATGAGCGGCGGTCATCGGTAACTCCACAACGAGCGATCACGGAAAAGTGTGAGCGCTCTTTGGCGCCCCTCTGTCATGGGTTACAGACTATGAGCAGTCCAGCGGCCGCTCAATGACCGAAACTGACAACTTAATGATCGAAATGAGCAGCAGGTCTTGGCAGGGAAAAAATGAGAAGCAGGACGAGACTTGGTTGCGGTTCAACACTCGAACGTCCTAAAGGGTTGAACAGGGCTAACCCCGGTGGGCTTTCTACATCCAGGTTTTGAGCATCAGGTAGCTTGCAACCACAACGCACACGGCGCAAAAGCCCAGTTGAATGACTTTGGCGGGCAGCCTCGGGGAGAGGATTCTGCCCAGTAGCATACCGACCACACTGGCGGCGATAAACATGCCGCCGGCCGCGGTGATGTGGGCACCGGCCAACAATGCGCCTGTCACGGCAGAGGCTGAAATCAAGGCGATGGCCATGAGCGAAGTGGCCACGATGCCATGCATCCTGATATCAGTCAGTTGTTGGAATGCAGGTACGATCAAGAACCCTCCACCCACGCCGAGCATCCCCGTGAGCAGCCCTGAAACCGAGCCAACGATGGCCAGAGTGGTCGAGCATTCCAGGGTCCAGCGCAGGCGACCGGTCTGTGGGTTGAGCATGCAGTTTTTGTGTTGCCAGCGCGGCTCATCGCCTCTGTTTTCAGACTGAGTGCTGCAGGCCTGTCGAATCATGCGTATCGCCACAACGACCAACACCACGCTAAAAAGCGATATCAGCACAGTGTCGGGCAGTGAATGAGCAAAGAACACTCCCAAGGGCGAAAAGACAGCACCTAACAGCGCCATCAGCAGCGCGGCGCGATAGCGCACCAGGCCCTTTCTGAGGCCATCAATAGCCCCTAATGTGGCGGCGGCGCTGACGGCGAAAAGCGCCACAGGTGCTGATTGCGTCATGGACCAGCCCAGGCCAATCACCAGCGCCGGGATGGCCAGAATGCCGCCCCCGGCACCGGTCAGGCCAAGGATGATACCGATGGCTATACCGAACATTCCACTCAGTAGCATGCTCGCCCCTCACTCAGGCCTGGAGAGGCTCGTCAGCCACTCACGGCCTTTAAGCATGCCGTTCCAGTAAAACCACGGCAGAAACCTGGCTTTCAGGAACCAGGCAGCACGCCGGGCGACCGTCGGATCCAGGGGAAAGGAAGGCAGCAATTTGCCGCCGTAGCCGAACTCAGCCAGCACCACCTTGCCCTTCTCCACCGTGAGTGGGCACGACCCGTACCCGTCGTAGCGCAGCGGCATGGGCTGGTGGCGACGCAGCGCGAGGAGGTTCTCGGCCACGACGACGATTTGCTTGCGGGCTGCGGCAGCAGTTTTGGCGTTGCTGGTGGAGCAGATATCCCCCAGAGCGAATACCTCAGGGTAGCGGCTGTGTTGCAGCGTCCCTGGATCCACCTCGCACCAGCCGGCGGCGTCCGCCAGGGGGCTCAAGCGTATGAAGTCTGGAGCTACCTGCGGCGGCACCACGTGAAGCATGTCGAAACGTTTGGCGTGCCGGCTGAGGGTACCCTGCTCGTCCCTGCTTTCGAACCAGGCGGTTTTGCCCGGACCGTCGACTTTGACCAGGTTCGAGCCGAACACCAGCTGCGCTTGGTATTTGTCGATGTACTTCATCAGTGGCGGGACAAAGGCGGCCACCCCGAACAGGGTGGCGCCAGCGAGATTGAATTCGACGTCCACGTCCTGCAAGACACCTGATTTTTGCCAGTGATCACAGGACAGGTAAAGCGCCTTTTGCGGGGCACCGGCACATTTGATCGGCATAGCGGGCTGGGAAAACAGGGCTTTGCCGCGGCGTAAGCCCTGCACGAGCTGCCAGGTGTAGTCGCAAAGATCATAGCGATAGTTGGACGTCACCCCATGCTTGCCCAGGTATTCCTCCAGCCCTTCGATCTTCTCCCAGGCCAGCCTCAGCCCTGGGCAAACGATGAGGTTTTGATAGGCGACACTTTGACCGTTGTTCAGCTTCAGGCGTTTACTGTCCGGCAGGACCTCGACCACAGCGGCCTTGATCCAGGTGGCGCCGCGCGGAATGACTTGCGACATGGGCCTGGCGGTCTTGCGCACGTCATACGCTCCACCGCCGACCAGCGTCCAGGCCGGTTGGTAGTAATGCTGCTCATTGGGCTCAACCAGCGTGATTCGTAGATCCGGAACCCGCCTGAGCAGGCTTGCCACGATGCCGATGCCCGCCGCCCCGGCGCCAATAACAAGGATGTCGACGGTGATATCGGGGACGCCAATAGAGGCTTTGGTTCGAGTGCTCGCAGACGCTTTTTGGCTGAGCCGGATTGAGCGATTACCGGTGCGGCAGAAGGCCAATACGGGTGCTGGCAAGCTGTCCAGTAGTCGGCCAAAATCCAGTACGTCACGGTCGCTGATGGCATCAGGCTTAACCGGAAGATAGGCAAACTCAAGACCCAGTCGTTTGGCTTCGGCTTGAATGGCCGCACTGGTAGGTTGATCCGTTCCACTTTCATGATCGGGTCGGTTACAGATGATTGAGCGAAACCCTAGCTTGACTGCTTCGTGCAGATCTTCCGGGGATACTTGAGCGGTTGTTGAAAAATCTTTGCTGTGGGTAGTGACCTGCATGCCAATTCGACTCTTGAAAGTTGTTGTCCATATCGTGCTGCCTGAACGCTAAATAGCGATTCAGAACACATTGAGCGGAGTCTTCAGGTAGCTGATGCCATTGGCTTGCGCCGGGGGGCTCTCGCCGGCACGCATATTGATCTGAACTGACGGCAACAGCAGTCTGGGCTGGCCCAGGGTTTTATCGCGTATTGTGCGCAGGGTGACGAAACCAGCCTCATCGACGCCTTGGCCAACATGGATGTTGAGCGCGCGCTCTTCGGCAACAGTAGTCTGGTAACAGTACTGGTCACGACTGGAGGACTTGTAGTCGTGGCACATGAACAGGCGGGTATTGCCTGGCAGCTCGAACAGTCGGCCAATCGAGCGGTACAACTGATGAGCGTCGCCACCGGGAAAGTCGCAGCGGGCAGTGCCGCAGTCGGGCATGAACAGGGTGTCGCCAACGAATGCCGCATCTTCGATCAAATAGCTCACGCAAGCCAGCGTATGACCGGGAGTGTGCAGCACCCGGACGGACAGCGCGCCAATGTGGAATGTATCGCCATCGGCGAACAGACGGTCGAACTGACTGCCGTCTACCCTGAACCCATCTTCGGCGTCGAACAGCCTGGCAAAGGTGTCCTGCACAAGAGGGATGCGATTGCCAATGCCGATCTGTCCACCCAGTTGCCCTTGCAGGTAGCGGGCGGCCGAGAGGTGGTCGGCGTGCACGTGGGTTTCCAGAATCCATTCGAGCACAAGCCCGTTGTCGCGCACTTGCTCAACCAGGAGATCGGCACTGGCGTAGGAGATGCGCGCGGCGGCAGCGTCGTAGTCGAGCACCGGGTCGATGATCGCGCAGCGACGAGTCATTAGGTCGCTGACCAGATAGCTATAGGTGCAACTCTCGGGGTCGAAGAAAGGTTCAAGGTTAAACGGCATCGTCATTTTTCCCTTCTCAATTCGTTTGGGTCACGCCTGCTGCGATGTACAGCAGCAGCGCAACCAGCCCCGCAGCCAGGCAGTACGGCAGCTGGGTTTTCATATGGTCCATGTGGTCGTTGCGAGTGGCCATCGAGGTCACGATTCCGGTGTCGCTGATCGGTGAAACGGTGTCGCCGAAAATCGAACCTGAGATGGCTGCACCGATGATCAAGTAGGGATCGGCCCCTGAGGCCGCGGCGATCTGGATGCCGATTGGAATCATGATCGAGAAGGTGCCCCAGGACGTCCCGGTTGACAGGGAAATCACACCGGCAACGATAAACACGAAGGCGGCGCTCAAGCTCATCGGCACATAGCCATTGATGTGCTCCGAGAGGTAGCCGCCAACGTTCAGTTCGCCGCACACATTGCCGATCAGAAAGGCCAGGGTCATGACCACACCCAGCGGGACCATCGACTGGTAGCCAATCAGCAGCTCGCGGAAATACTGGTCCACGCTCAACACACGCTTGACCAGGATGTAATGGATCGCCCCAACCACCTGACCCACCAGCACCGCCCAGAGCACTGCAGTGGAGCCCGAGCCTTTGCTGATACTGCCGTCACCGGTGATATACAGACCCACTGGTACGCTGACGATCATCGCCAGCAACGGCAACAACAGGTTTGAGGTACAAGGCGCTCGGCCTTGTTGTACCGGGCTGAGCTCTGTCACCAGAGGTATGGCACCTTCGCGCAACTCGATACCTTGGGCTGCACGCATGTTGGCGCGGCGCATGGCGGGAAAGGAGAAACGGGTGAAGATACTGAGCAGGACGAAGGCAAAGGTGATCCAGGCGAAGAAGTTGTAGACGATGGCGTGCGCCAGGATGCTGAATGGCTCTCCGCTGATGAAGCCCTTACCGGCTTGCACTGCGATCACTCCCATCATTGCTGCGCCCCAGCCGTTGAACAGGACGGATGACCATACGCTCAGGCCAGTATTCTGGATAACGTAGCCCATCTGTTCACGGGAAACCCGATACTTGCTCGACAAGCCGCCGGTCACGGTGCCGGCGGTGAGCAACGCGAGGTTGCTCTCGATAAAGATCAGCCCGGCGATAGCGCTCCCCAGCAGCTGTGAGCTGACCGGGCCCTTAACGATGCGCGCCTTGTCGGTCAGCAGCCTGACCAGCCCCTCCATGCCGCCAGTGATGCGGGCGAGATGGATGACGCCGCCAACCATCAGACCGAAGAGAATGGTTTTCACCGCCCCCTCAGACTTGAACACATCCACCATGCCTTGCACCGAACTGCCCAGGCCGTTGCCGATCTGGAAGTTCGAAAGAACCAAAAAACCCGCAACCACCCCTGCGAGCAGCGACAAGATGACCTGGCGGGTGAACACCGCGAGGAAAATGGTCACTATCGGGGGCATGATGGTCCAAATACCGAAATCAAACATCTTGCTTACACCCTTTCTGGATTGCTTATTGTTGGTTTTGTTAGCGTCTGACTCCAAGGCTTGCTGAACCCTGGAGGCTGAGGGGATCGGGAATCTCGGTCAGTCGACGCGGGTGTCGCGCAGCCGCTCGAAGCCTGCCTTCAAGTCGGCGATCAGGTCGTCGACGTGCTCCAGTCCAATGGACAGGCGGACCAGGTTCTCGGTGATGCCGAGGCTGATCTTCTGTTCATGGCTCAAGGAATTGTGCGACATGCTGTAGGAGTGATTGATCATGCTTTCCACCCCGCCCAGGGAGTCGGCCAGCACAAAGATCGACAGCTGCTCGATGAACCGGGGCATTGCCTTGCGGTCTGCCGCAAGTTTCAGCGAGACCACCGCGCCGCCGGTGCGCATTTGGCTTTTGCACAGGGCATGCTGCGGATGGCTTTCCAGCCCCGGGTAGAACACTTGCTCGACCTGTGGGTGGGTGCTGAGGTAGCTGGCGATCTTTGCCGCATTGCTGCACTGGCGCTCCATGCGCACATCAAGGGTTTTCAACCCGCGCAGGGCCAGGTAGCAGTCGAACGGCCCCTGAACCGCACCGATGGCCATGCTGATAGCGCGCAGGCGGGCGAACAGTTGCTCATCAGCCGCCACCACCACGCCACCGATCAGGTCGGAGTGGCCACCTATGTATTTGCTCGCCGAGTGCATCACCAGGTCTACGCCGTATTCGATAGGACGCTGGTTCCAGGGCGAGCAGAAGGTGTTGTCGACGCAGGTCAGGATGCCGTGGGCGCGGGCAAACTCGCTCACTGGCACAAGGTCCACCAGTTGCAACAAGGGGTTGGTCGGTGTCTCGATCCAAATCAGCCGGGTGTTCTCGCGGCGGCTGGCCGCCAGTGCCTCAAGGTCGTTAAGGTCAATATAGCTGGCCTGCAGCCCGGAGGTCTTGCTGCGGTAGTCCTGCATAAGGCGGAAGGTACCGCCGTAAACGCCGGCCATCACGATCACATGGGAGTCCTTGGGCAGTAGCTCAAGCACGCTGGCAGTTGCGGCCATGCCAGAGGCGCAGGCCGTCGCACCATGACCGCTTTCCAGCCTGGCGATGCAAGTCTCGTAGGCATGACGGGTGGGGTTGCCGACCCGCCCGTAGGCGTACTGCGGATTGTCGTCCAGGCCGCGCTTGCTGAATGAGCTTGAGGTGACGAGGGCCGGGAAGAGCGTATTGTCGGCGTAGCTCGCCTGTTCGCCGGCGTGGATCACCTCGGTGGAAAATTTGTTTCTGGTCTGGCTCATGGTCTGGGTGGCCTTGCGTGGGCTATAGAAAGCGATCGAGTTGTTTGGCATAGGGTGTGATGTCGCCAATGCTGCGCGCGACCCAGTCACGGTCGTAATAAGTGTCCAGATAGCGTTCGCCGCTATCGCACATCAGGGTCACGATAGACCCCTGCAGTCCCTGCTCCTGCATCTGCAACGCCACGCTCAGCGCGCCCCACATATTGGTCCCGGTGGAGCCGCCGGGTTTCTTGCCGAGTAGCTTTTCCAGCCAGTACAGGGTGGCGATGCTGGCCCCGTCAGGCACCTTGAGCATGTCGTCGATCACGTCCGGCAGAAAGGACGGCTCAACCTGAGGGCGGCCGATGCCTTCGATGCGACTGCCATGGTCGCTGGTGAGGCATGAGTCGCCGGTGCGGTAGCTTTCATAGAACACCGAGTTTTCCGGGTCGACCACGATCAACCGGGTGTCATGGCCCTTGTAGCGGATGTAGCGGCCGAGGGTCGAAGAGGTGCCGCCGGTGCCGGCGCTCATGACAATTGCGTGGGGAACGGGGTGCGGCTCGCCGGCCATCTGCTGGAAGATGCTGTCGGCGATATTGTTGTTTCCACGCCAGTCCGTCGCCCGCTCGGCGTAGGTGAACTGGTCCATGTAGTGGCCTTCACTTTCGCGCGCCAGGCGCTCTGCCTCGGCATAGACATGGGACGCGTGATCGACGAAGTGGCAGTGTCCGCCGAGCTGCTCGACCTGTTCGATTTTCTTGCTGGCGGTGTTGCGCGGCATGACCGCTGTGAAGCGCAGGCCAAGCAGTTTGGCAAAATAGGCTTCGGACACGGCCGTGCTACCCGAGGAGGCCTCGACCACATGGGTGCCCTCGCGGACCTTGCCGCTGCAGATGGCGTGCAGGAACAGCGAGCGTGCCAGCCGATGCTTGAGACTGCCGGTGGGATGGGTGCTCTCGTCCTTGAGATAAATGTCGACGCCCCTCAAGCCCGGAATGTCCAGCTTGTGAATGTGGGTGTCGGCGGAACGTAGCAGGTCGCAGGAAATACTCCTGATGGCCGTGCGGATCCAGTAATTCATCGTGGTCTGACTCCGGCTCAGCATGCAGCTACAGCGATCGCGTCCACTTCCACCAGCGCTGCTCGCGGCAAGCTGCTGACGCCGATCGCCGCGCGCGCCGGATAGGGCTTGGCGAACAGCTCCTCCATCACCCCATTAACCAGGGCGAAGTGGCTCAGGTCAGTGAGGTAGATATTCAGTTTGACTACATCGGCGAAGCTCATCGCGGCCTCTTCGAGAATGACCTCAAGGTTGGCGAAGACTTGCCGAATCTGCGCCTCGATGCCGTCGGCCATCTGCATGTGCAGGTCGAGAGCAATCTGGCCGGAAACGTAAAGGGTATCTGCGCATTTTACAGCCTGCGAATAGGGGCCGATCGCCTGAGGGGCAACGGGGGTGGCGATGATTTTCTTGTTCATCTCGGGTTTCTCCGGGCAGGTTGTATGGGGATAAATCTTACTTCTGGCCGGCGAAAAAAAGATTTTCTTCTTGCTATGATTCAACGTAATTTATAGAAAATTTTTCTACAAATTAGGATGTTAAGTAGAATGGATAGTTTTGATCGTCATATCCTCTCGCTCTTACAACGCGATGCATCTCTTTCCCTGAAGGATCTCGCCGAGGCCGTCAACCTCTCCACCACTCCTTGTTGGAAGCGCATGAAGAAGCTCGAGGAAGGCGGCTATATCAGGGCCAAGGTGGCCCTGTTGGATCCGGTCCGGCTAGGCCTCAGGTTATCGGTGTTCGTGCAGCTGAAGACTCAGCGTCACGACAGTCTCTGGCTGGAGACCTTCGCCAAGACGGTAATGCAGTTCGAGGAAGTGATGGAGTTCTATCGGATGTCCGGCGAGTGGGACTATATGCTGCGGGTGGTGGTCGACGACATCACGGCCTATGACAGCTTTTACAAGAAACTGATTACCTCTACCGAGGGGCTGTCCAACATCACTTCGAGCTTTGCGATGGAGCAGATCAAATACACCACGGAACTGCCATTACCTCGATGATCATGCAAACGTTTCATAAGACCGTTGCGGTAACGGTCAAGCCTGCTTCTACAATGAATCTCTTT
Organism: Pseudomonas sp. Sample_24; assembly: GCF_004307605.1. Taxonomy (NCBI): domain Bacteria; kingdom Pseudomonadati; phylum Pseudomonadota; class Gammaproteobacteria; order Pseudomonadales; family Pseudomonadaceae; genus Pseudomonas; species Pseudomonas sp. Sample_24. The sequence continues at coordinate 2,624 of NZ_RCNW01000231.1, read as the reverse complement.
CCGGCTTGCCTGCGCAGTTCCTCCGGCCACCTGGCAGGAATCGTCCGACTCTGTTGAAAAAGCCGGATTTCAGATCACCTGAACTCGGACACGGCCACCACCGGAGAGCAGTCGACCGCATCCAGGCTGGATGCTTGGACCGCGGTAAATGCGAGCGTCTTTTATCGTTGGAAAAAAGATAAATTGTCTTGATTTATGCCACCTTGGCCGAAGCCAAGCTGCCCGGAGCAATCAAATGCTTATTCGCCCGCATGGTCGTTGCCACCGTGCGCGGCGATGAACATGTCGACGGCCGACCGGCAATAGTATTCGATTTCGTTGTCGTCCTCTGCTCTCGCCTCATCGAAGCGCGCGATAATCAACAGATCAGACCCTTTGAAAAGCGCGGCAAACAAGCGGGCGGACCGCAGTGGGTCAGGCACGTTCAGAACCGCCTTCGCATGCAATTGACGCAACAGGGTCTCTATTTGGGCGATGACATAGGCGGGGCCGGCTTCGTATTGACGCTTGCTTAACGATTTTTGATTAGTCTTGTCGGCCATGATCATGGCTTCGACACTCCGCACGTCCGGGCTCAACAGAGTGCGAAGCAGGGTTGATCCCACCGCCATCAGCTGATCTTCGGCCGAACCATCGAAGCCTTCAAAAAGGGCCTGTGGTGCAAACTGATGACAGTGGGCCGCGATGGCCGCGCTGAACAGCGCCTCTTTGTTCTCGAAGTGCCTATAGATGCTTAGCTTGGATATCTTCGCCCGCTGAGCGACCTTGTCCATTGTCGTCGCTTGAAAACCCAATTCCACAAAAAGTTCGCACGCGGCATCCACTATCGTTTGGCCAAGCGCCTCGTTAGCGGGCCGGCCGCGCCGGCCTTGACTGTTTTCGGTCATAAAATTTCCAGTACTTGACAGTATTCCAATTTTTAAATTAGGGTACTCAGGAGTATCCTAAACATACAAACCAATCTCCCTTCGTCCACAACGCGGAGTCCATCACCATGAATGACGTCATCATCATCGGTGGCAGCTTTGCCGGCATCGCCGCCGCCCTGCAGCTCGGCCGTGCCCGCCGCAAGGTTACCGTTCTCGATACCGGCCTGCCGCGCAATCGCTTCGCCGGCCACTCGCACGGCCTGCTCGGTCACGATCACAAGCCACCGTTGGAAATCCTGGCCGAGGCGCGGCAGCAGCTTACGCGTTATCCCACGATCAGGCTGGTCAATGCGCGGGCCGACAGCGTTTCCGGAGCCATTGACCATTACTCCGTCCTCACTGGCGATGGCGAAAGCCTTGGGGCGCGCCGCCTGATCCTGAGCTATGGCGTCGTCGACCAGATGCCTGATATTCCGGGCTTTGCCGAAAGCTGGGGCACATCTATCGTGCCTTGCCCCTATTGCGACGGCTTTGAAGTCGCCGGCCAGCATTGGGGCCTCGTCTGGTCCGGCCCGCAGTCGCATAACTATGTCAGGCTGTACCACGATTGGACGGACACGTTGACGGTCTTCGCCGATGGCCACGACATTCCGCCCGATATCCAGGCTGATCTGGCGCGCCGCCATATACCTGTCGTCGATGGCCGGATCATCGAAATCACCCATCTCGGGGGACATAATGCCATCGTCAAGCTTGATAATGGCCCCAATGTCGCGCTCGACATCCTGTTCGCGCATCCACGCAACAAGCCGTCCGCAAGCCTGCATGAATCACTGGGCCTCGCCACGGTGGATACACCCGTGGGCGTCGTCCTCAAGGTCGACGAGCGCCGCGAAACCAGCATGCCCGGCATCTACGCCGCCGGCGACCTCGCCACACCCTTCTTGCCCTCGGTCACCCTGGCATCATCGCAGGGCGCGATGGCGGGTATCTTCGCCCAACAATCGATGTTGGTTTGAGGACATAGATTCCCTTACCCGGTTGCCACGGGCTATCGGACTCTGAAGGGTGCGGGCCGGTGTCATCGAAAACCGACTGGACGGCTAGCCCCGCAGTTCACCCGGTGCCTGAGAAGACGCACATGTCAAAAAACCAGATGCTCCGAAGCCAGCATCAGCGTCTCGTCCGACCACTCCTAGTTACAAACGAATCAGAACAAGGACATCACATGAAAGAGCAAAATGCATATCCAGTCGCCGACTGGAATGGTCAAAGCGGGGAGTACTGGGTCGCCAACCAGGCTCGGCTCGATGCCATGATGGCGGTGTTCGGCCAGGCCGCGATCGAAGCAGCCGCGCCCGCCACGGGCGAACGCGTACTGGACGTCGGCTGCGGCGCGGGGACCTCTACTCGTGATCTGGCCGACTGCGTTGGCGCGGGCGGCCATGTGCTAGGCGTGGACATATCCGAACCGTTGATCAGCAGAGCGTGCGCGCTAACGCCGCAGGATACGCCGGCCCTGTTCCAGGTGGCCGACGCCAGCAGCACCGAGTTGCCCGAAGGCGCGTTCGACATCCTGTTCTCGCGCTTCGGAGTGATGTTCTTCGACGATCCGACGGCGGCGTTCGCTAATATGCGCCGTGCGCTCAAGCCGGGCGCGCGGGTCGCTTTCGTCTGCTGGCGCGGCATGGCCGAGAACGATTGGGTGCGCTTGCCGATGGGCGCGATCAGGGGGATCGTCCCGCCGATCACCCC
>NZ_RCNW01000314.1:0-3904 GCF_004307605.1 Pseudomonas sp. Sample_24 | reverse complement strand
CGTTATCGATCTTTATCGGCACGCGCTATACCCGCGCCAAGCGCCGCAATCGCTTCGTTTCCTTCATCTCGATGACTTCGATGATCGGCCTCGCCCTGGGGGTGCTGGCGATGATCGTGGTGCTGTCGGTGATGAACGGCTTCCAGCGTGAAATGAGCTCGCGCATCCTCGGCATGGTGCCGCACGCCACCATCGTCGGTGTAAACCCGATCGATGATTGGCAGCCGGTCGCGGCGGCGGCGATGAAAAACCCGGAAGTGACCGCAGCCGTGCCGTTCACCGAGATGGAAGGCATGCTGTCCTACAAGGGCACGATGCAGCCGATCCAGGTCAGCGGCGTTGATCCGGCGCTGGAAGGTCAGGTGTCGATCGTCGCCAAGCACATCGTCCAGGGGCGTCTCGATGCCTTGAAACCGGGTGAATTCGGCGTCGTGATCGGCGAGATCACGGCGCGGCGCTTTCGCCTGAACGTAGGCGACAAAATCACCCTGATCGTTCCGGAAGTCAGTACTGCACCGGGTGGGATTACTCCGCGCATGCAGCGTCTGAACGTGGTCGGTGTGTTCAAGGTCGGCGCCGAGCTGGATGGCTCGATGGCGCTTATCCACCTTGCCGATGCTGCGCAGATGCAGCATTGGGAGCCGAACCAGGTACAAAGCGTGCGTCTGGCGGTGAAGGATTTGTACGCTGCGCCAAAAGTCTCGGGCGATATCGCCACCGGGCTCGGTGCCGCCTACAAGGCCGATGACTGGACTCACACCCAGGGCAGCCTGTTCAGCGCGATGAAAATGGAAAAAACCATGATCGGCCTGCTGTTGCTGATGATCGTTGCGGTGGCGGCGTTCAACATCATCGCCACCCTGATCATGGTGGTGAACGACAAGGGCGCGGACATCGCGATCCTGCGCACCATCGGTGCCACGCCACGGCAGATCATGGCGATCTTCATGGTGCAGGGCACGGTCATCGGTATCGTCGGCACCCTGATTGGCGGTGTGCTCGGCGTGATCGCGGCGTTGAACGTCAGCGAGATGGTGGGCTGGGTAGAGCGGGTAACCGGGCAGCACATCTTCAGTTCCGATGTGTACTTCGTCAGCAACTTGCCGTCCGAGTTGCAAGGTGCTGATGTTGCGTTGATCTGCACCGCGGGGTTTGTCCTGAGCTTCCTGGCCACGGTTTACCCGGCGTGGCGAGCGGCGAAGATCGAGCCGGCGCATGCGTTGCGGTATTCATAAGGATTACCAGTGCAAGCGACGCTCCGGCAGGAGTGTCGCTTGCTGCAAAAGTGTTGCTCAATCAGATTGCTGTTGGCCACTCGCTAATATAAACATCCATGTTGGCAACACCCTCAATTGATTCGTTGATGTTTTTAACAGTAAACGAGCATGTCGCTTTAAAACGTTTACGCACTTGATCCAGTTCCAGTGTCATTGAACCCTCTATGGCACCGAACGACGTCCACTGACTTTCCTTTCTTTCTTGATAGACCAGGCTTGTTATCATTGGCCCAGGAATCGTGTGGGTGCCACTACGAATGTTTGGATTCAAGCCGAAATAAAACAACTGGGCATGCGGGGACGTGGCGTTGTTTTGCGCGGCGGTCAGTATCAACGCGCCTCCAGCAATGATCGTGATGCGAGGTCTGTCGTCTGCGAAAGCACCTCGGTTGCCAAGTTGTGCGTTAAAGTCACTGGCGAGCATTGTCTGAGCTACCAGTGTTGCGGTTGTTTTTTCTTCCATGGTTTTATTCTCGCAATAGGTATTAGTGAACTCTTGGTGAGGAGTGAAAAAACTATATAGCGAGGATGATTTAATGAGGAGCTATCGAGTGGAGTTGTTTGTAATGAACTATGTGTTAGCTGTGCGCAGGCACTATGCGCGCTTGTTGAACTGAATTATGAATGAAGTCGATTGTTGCCTGGATGTGCAGGAGATTTCACCCCCGTGCGCATGGACAATTGACTGGGTAATTGCCAGACCCAGTCCTGCGTGTTCACTGTCGTCTTTTCGCCGCGCTGGATCCGCACGATAGAAACGATCGAACAAGCGTGGAAGCAGGGTATCGGGAATACGATCACCGGTGTTTTCAAAACGTAGAATCGAACTGTCAGCCGAGTCGACGATAACCACTCGGATCTGACCGTCTGGCGGTGTAAAACGTAGCGCATTGTCCAGTAGGTTGGAGAATGCCCTGCGCAGCATATTGCGATCCCCCTTTATGAGGGCGCGGCCTTCGCGACTTAAACTGATCTGCGCGTCTTCGGCCAACGGCGCAAAAAAATCCAGCAAGAAATCGACTTCGTCGGCCAATTCCAACGGTTCGCACTGGGGCATCAGCAGGCCATGATCGGCTTTCGCCAGATACAACATGTCATTGACCAGTTGCGCCATCCATTGCAGTTCTTCGAGGTTGCTGTGCAGTGCTTCTCGATAATCTTCGATGGGCCGAGGGCGGGTGAGGGTGACTTGAGTGTGAGTCAACAGGTTCGACAGTGGAGTGCGCAGTTCATGGGCGATGTCAGCGGAGAACGCCGATAGCCGCTGAAAGGCGTCGTCGAGGCGCCCGAGCATGGCGTTGAAGTGGTGGGCCAGTTCCGCCAGTTCCGGCGGCATGTTCGCTTCGGGCAGGCGTGCGTTGAGCGATTGTGCCGAAACCCCCTTGGCGACCGCACTCATGCGCCGCAACGGCCGCAAACCGCTTTGTGCGGCCCAGGCGCCGAGTAGTGCCGTGGCGAGGGCCGATAGACCCACCGTCAGCCAGATCAGGTGCTGCATGCGTTGCAGGAAATGCTGGTGGTGAGTGATGTCCAGCAACAGAGTCAACTGCGGCGAGTCGGGCTTGTCGGTAAATAGTGGCGCATTCAGGACGCGGTAATCGGTGCCGTCGTTGTTGATTGTCGACAGCCCCGATTGTTGCGGGAGATTGTCGGGCAGGCTTGCCGAACTGTCGTACCAGCGCTTGCCATCGCTTCCGGTGATGCGCAGTGACAGGTCAGCCTGGCGGCTCAACTCATCGGCCAGTTTGATTTTGCTGTCACTCGATTGAATTTCGTGTAGCGCGCGGCGCAGGCCAATCAGCTTGCCATCCAGCAATTGCTGGTCGAGTTCAATGAAGTGCGTTTCGCTGGCACGACTGAACAACACCCCGGCGAACAGCGAAACCACAGCCGTGCATGCCGCGAACAACAACGCCAGACGACTGCTCAAGGATAGTCGACGCATCAGGCAGGGCGCTCCTCGAGCACATAACCCATGCCGCGCACGGTGTGGATGAGTTTGTTGGGGAATTCATCGTCGACCTTCAGGCGTAATCGGCGGATCGCCACCTCGATGACATTGGTGTCACTGTCGAAATTCATGTCCCAGACCTGGGAAGCGATCAGCGATTTGGGCAGGACTTCACCCTGGCGACGCAGGAGCATTTCCAGCAGGGCGAACTCCTTGGCCGTCAGATCGATGCGCTGGCCGTTGCGTTCTACCCGACGGCGTATCAGGTCCAGGCGCAGATCGGCCAGTTGCAGGCTGGTTTCCTGGGGCGATGCGCTGCCACGGCGCAACAGGCTGCGTACCCGTGCCAACAGTTCGGAGAAAGCGAAGGGCTTCACCAGATAGTCGTCGGCGCCCAGTTCCAGGCCATGGACCCGGTCTTCCACCGCATCCCGCGCGGTCAGGAACAGGACCGGTGTATCAAGACCCGCACTGCGCACGGCTTGCAAAATCTGCCAGCCATCGCGACCTGGCAGCATCACGTCGAGAATCAACAAGGCGTAATCGCCGCTCAATGCCAATTGCTGGCCTGTGTTGCCGTCGGCCACCAGTTCGGTGTTGAACCCGGCTTCGGCCAGGCCTTGGCGCAGGTAGTGGCCGGTTTTCGGTTGGTCTTCGACGATCAGCAGTTTCATGG
>NZ_RCNW01000224.1:0-3907 GCF_004307605.1 Pseudomonas sp. Sample_24 | reverse complement strand
GCAGGTGTTGAAGCTGGAACGCGGAGCGTCCCTGGAGGCGTTCCCACGCAGAGCGTGGGAACGTTCGGTTCATATTAGTGCGACATCACTTCACGGATGTCGCGGGCCAACTCTCGTACACGTTCTTCTTCGGTATCCCACGAACACATGAAGCGTGCGCCGCCGTTACCGATGAAGGTGTAGAAACGCCAGCCCTTGCCTGTCAGCGCGGCGATGGCCGGTTCCGAGAGTTGCAGGAACACGCCGTTGGCCTGTACCGGAAACATCAACTCGACACCGGGAATGTCACTGACCAGTTCGGCGAGCAACTGCGCACAGCGGTTGGCGTGGTTGGCGTATTTGAGCCAGGCGTCGTTTTCCAGGATGCCGACCCACGGCGCCGACAAGAAGCGCATCTTCGACGCCAGTTGCCCGGCCTGTTTGCAGCGATAGTCAAAGTCTTCCGCCAGTTTGTGGTTGAAGAACAGAATCGCCTCGCCCACGGCCATGCCGTTTTTCGTACCGCCAAAGCACAGCACGTCGACACCGGCCTTCCAGGTCAGGTCTGCCGGCGAGCAACCGAGGAATGCGCACGCATTGGAAAAACGCGCGCCGTCCATGTGCAGATTCAGCCCGAGTTCCTTGCAGGTGGCGCTGATCGCGCGGATTTCGTCCGGGGTATAGACGCTGCCCACTTCGGTGGCCTGGGTCAGGGTCACGACGCGGGGTTTCGGGTAATGGATGTCCTGTCGCTTGAGCGCGACTTCGCGGATCGATTCCGGTGTCAGCTTGCCGTTTTCAGTACGGGCGATCAGCAGCTTGGAACCGTTGGAGAAAAATTCCGGCGCGCCGCATTCGTCGGTTTCGACGTGGGCGGTTTCCGAGCAGATCACGCTGTGGTAACTCTGGCACAGCGACGACAGGGCCAACGAGTTGGCGGCGGTGCCGTTGAAGGCGAAAAACACTTCGCAATCGGTTTCAAACAGTTTGCGGAATCCGTCGGAGGCGCGGGCGGTCCATTCGTCGTCACCGTAGGCGCGCTGGTGGCCGTGATTGGCCTGTTCCATGGCCGCCCAGGCTTCAGGGCAAATGCCGGAATAGTTGTCGCTGGCGAATTGTTGGCTCTTATCGGTCATGGCCTGCTTCCGTGATCGGGACGCTTATGGTGAAGCGCCTCGTGGTCAATGATGGTGCGCACTTTACCGAAGATCGTCCGGGGAGTACGTGGGATGTTTCTGTCAGAAAGATACAAGGATGCCGGGCAATTATGCACATGACTATGCCCGTAAAGCAGCGCGACGGTGCACTGGACCTGCTCAAGTGGTTGGCGCTGCTGAGCATGGTGCTCGATCACCTGCGATATGTCGGTTATTCCGTCGATCTGTTGTATGTGCCGGGACGTTTGGCGTTCCCGTGGTTTTGTCTGGCGATGGCGGCGAACCTGGCGCGCAAGCCGGCCCAGGCGAACGCTGGGCAGTGGCGCTATCTGGGCTGGTTGCTGCTGTTCAGTGCGCTCAGTGAAGTTCCTTACCGGATGTTTATTGCCAATCCCGACACGCTGAACGTCATGCCCACACTTGTCCTTGGATTGCTGGTGGCCCGTGGCTGGCAGCAACCGGCGCTTCAATCGCGTTTGCTGGCGGTGGCTGCACTGCTGCTGGCGGGTTTTTTTTCGCAGCGTGTGATGTTCGGTTTTTTTGGCGTGTTGTTGCCGTTGGTACTGCTGTGGGTGATCCGTCGTCCCTGGTATTTCGCGTTGCTTGCGGGGCTTGTCTGTCTGGCCGCCAATCAATGGCAGGTGCTGTATTACTCCGTTCGGCTGGGCAGTCATGTGGCTGTGGCGGCCATTATCACTTGTCTGATTGCGCCATGGCTGGGGCTGTTCCTGTTGCGACATGCCCGTGACGCAAAACCACCGCCGATGCGACGCTGGGCGTATGCGCTGTATCCGGCGCATTTCCTGGTGTTGCTCGCAGTGCGACAGGCCATCGCCTGACCCGACCCCTGTGGCGAGGGAGCTTGCTCCCGCTGGGCTGCGCAGCAGACCCAACGCCTGTGCATGCGGTCTGCCCGTCAGCTCGTGGTTATCGCTTTTGCGACTGCTTCGCAGTCGAGCGGGAGCAAGCTCCCTCGCCACAAAGGCATCCACTGGCTCGGCCATTTCACGCCATGTCGTAAACGCACCTTTGCGTGGCGCCCGTAGGCATTTGACCCTTCGAAGCCAGTCATACCATCGCTATCAAAGGGCACTGCCGAAACGCCAGTGCCTCACCGAGACGAATGGCGCACAGATGCCGCTGGGAGAGACGCGATGTTCAGCAAGCAAGACCAGATCCAGGGTTACGACGATGCACTGCTGGCGGCGATGAATGCCGAGGAGCAACGTCAGGAAGATCACATCGAGCTGATCGCGTCGGAGAACTACACCAGCAAGCGCGTGATGCAAGCGCAAGGCAGCGGCCTGACCAACAAGTACGCCGAAGGCTATCCGGGCAAGCGCTACTACGGTGGCTGCGAGCACGTCGACAAGGTCGAGGCCCTGGCCATCGAACGCGCCAAGCAGCTGTTCGGCGCCGATTACGCCAACGTCCAGCCGCACTCCGGTTCCTCGGCCAACAGCGCCGTGTACCTGGCCTTGTTGAACGCCGGCGACACCATTCTGGGCATGAGCCTGGCCCATGGCGGTCACCTGACCCACGGCGCCAAAGTGTCGTCCTCGGGCAAACTCTACAACGCCGTGCAGTACGGCATCGACACCAAGACCGGCCTGATCGATTACGACGAAGTCGAGCGCCTGGCCGTCGAGTGCAAGCCGAAGATGATCGTGGCCGGCTTCTCGGCCTACTCAAAGACCCTGGACTTCCCGCGCTTCCGCCAGATCGCCGACAAGGTCGGAGCGCTGCTGTTCGTCGACATGGCCCACGTGGCCGGCCTGGTCGCTGCCGGCCTGTACCCGAACCCGCTGCCGTATGCCGATGTGGTCACCACCACCACCCACAAGACCCTGCGCGGTCCACGTGGCGGCCTGATCCTGGCCAAGTCCAACGAAGAAATCGAGAAGAAGCTCAACGCCGCGGTCTTCCCGGGTGCCCAGGGCGGCCCGCTGATGCACGTCATCGCCGGTAAAGCGGTGTGCTTCAAGGAAGCGCTGGAGCCAGGCTTCAAGGCTTACCAGCAACAAGTGATCGACAACGCCCAGGCCATGGCCGGCGTGTTTATCAAACGCGGCTACGATGTAGTGTCCGGCGGCACCGATAACCACTTGTTCCTGGTCAGCCTGATCCGCCAGGGCCTCACCGGCAAAGAGGCGGACGCAGCACTCGGTCGCGCCCACATCACCGTCAACAAGAACGCTGTGCCGAACGACCCGCAGTCGCCGTTCGTGACCTCCGGCCTGCGTATCGGCACCCCGGCCGTGACCACACGCGGCTTCAAGGTGACCCAGTGCGTAACGCTGGCCGGCTGGATCTGCGACATCCTCGACAACCTCGGCGATGCCGATGTCGAGGCCAATGTCGCCCAGCAAGTGTCGGCCCTGTGCGCGGACTTCCCGGTTTATCGCTGAGCGCGGTTTTGGAGTAAATGACTATGCAACGCTATTCGGGCTTCGGCCTCTTCAAACACTCCCTCAGCCACCACGAAAACTGGCAGCGCATGTGGCGCACGCCGACCCCGAAAAAGGTCTACGACGTGGTTATCGTCGGCGGTGGCGGGCACGGTCTGGCGACCGCCTACTACCTGGCCAAGGAACACGGCATCACTAACGTGGCCGTGGTCGAGAAGGGCTGGCTGGGCGGCGGTAACACCGCGCGCAACACCACCATCGTTCGCTCCAACTACCTGTGGGACGAGTCGGCGCACCTGTACGAGCATGCGATGAAACTGTGGGAAGGCCTGTCTCAGGACCTCAACTACAACGTGATGTTCT
>NZ_RCNW01000277.1:0-3919 GCF_004307605.1 Pseudomonas sp. Sample_24 | reverse complement strand
GCGAATTATAGACACCTGAGATCTGCCGTCAAGCGTTGATTTGGTTTTTCTATCAATAACTTACGAAAGGCAAGAAAACAGCGCACCTGCACACACAAAACCCGCGCCTTCTATATAGACGGCGCCTTCAGAGCACACCTGCGTCCTTCAACGCAGCCACCACACCCGCATCCAGCCCCAGCACTCGCTGCAGCACTTCCAGCGTATGCTCTCCCAACAATGGCGGCGCTTGGCGATACTCCACCGGCGTTTCGGACAAACGAATAGGACTTGCTACCTGAGGCACCATGCCAGCCAGCGCATGCGGCAATTCAATAGCCAGCCCTCGCGCCTTGACCTGCGGATCGGCAAACATTTGCGCCAGATCGTTGATCGGCCCGCAGGGCACGCCAGCCCGTTCGAGCTCAGCCACCCACTCAGCGGTAGTTTTGAACACCGTCGCCTGGCGGATCAGTGGAATCAGCACCGCTCGGTTGGCCACCCGCTGCTTGTTGGTTGCGAAACGAGGATCGTCTGCCCACTGGGGTTGCCCAGCCACTTCAGCGAACTTTCGGAACTGTCCGTCATTGCCCACGGTGAGGATGAAGTCGCCGTCAGCAGTAGGAAAGTCCTGATAAGGCACGATGTTCGGATGCGCATTGCCCAGGCGCTTCGGCGCATTACCCGTAGTCAGGTAATTCATCGCCTGGTTAGCCAGGCACGCCACCTGAACATCGAGCAGCGCCATATCGATATGCTGTCCGCCACCATCATGATCCCGATGCGCAAGCGCTGCGAGGATTGCCACGGTCGAATAGAGCCCTGTCAGGATGTCCGTCAGCGCAACGCCCACTTTAACCGGCCCGGCGCCTTCCTCACCCTCAGGTCGACCCGTCAGACTCATGAGCCCGCCGAGCCCCTGGATCATGAAATCGTAGCCAGCACGCTTGGCATACGGCCCGGTCTGACCAAACCCGGTAATCGAGCAATAGATCAGATTCGGGTTAATCGACCTTAGTGCTTCGTAGTCCAGCCCATAAGCGGCCAGACCACCCACCTTGAAGTTCTCGATCAGGATGTCTGATTTGGCCGCCAGATCACGCACCAGCTTCTGACCTTCAGGGCGCGTGAAGTCGATGGTGACCGACTGCTTGTTGCGATTGGCCGACAGATAATAAGCGGCCTCGCTGGTGTTCTCGCCATAAGCGTCCTTAAGGAAGGGCGGCCCCCAGGCGCGCGTGTCGTCACCGTTGCCAGGGCGCTCGACCTTGATCACTTCGGCGCCAAGGTCGGCGAGGATCTGCCCGGCCCACGGCCCGGCCAATACCCGCGACAAATCCAGTACCCGTAGATGTGAAAGCGCGCCCATGGTCGTTCTCCTATTAATAGAACGCCTGGATGCCGGTCTGCGCGCGACCAAGAATCAGCGCGTGGACGTCGTGTGTACCTTCATAGGTATTCACCACTTCCAGGTTGACCAGGTGACGAGCAACGCCGAACTCATCAGAGATACCGTTGCCACCCAACATGTCACGGGCCATGCGCGCAATGTCCAGCGACTTGCCGCAGGAGTTACGCTTCATCATCGAAGTGATTTCGACTGCCGCAGTACCTTCGTCCTTCATACGACCCAAGCGCAGGCAGCCCTGCAACGCCATGGTGATTTCGGTCTGCATGTCGGCCAGCTTCTTCTGGATCAGCTGAGTCGCAGCCAACGGGCGACCGAACTGCTGACGATCCAGCGTGTATTGGCGAGCGGTGTGCCAGCAGAACTCGGCAGCACCCAGCGCACCCCAGGAAATACCGTACCGAGCGGAGTTCAGACAGGTGAACGGTCCTTTCAAGCCTCGGACATCCGGGAAAATGTTCTCTTCCGGCACGAATACGTTGTCCATCACGATTTCACCGGTGATCGATGCACGCAGGCCGACCTTGCCGTGAATAGCCGGTGCGCTAAGGCCCTTCCAGCCTTTCTCCAGAACGAATCCGCGGATATCACCCGCATCGTCCTTGCCCCAAACGACAAAAACGTCAGCGATCGGGCTGTTGGTGATCCACATCTTGCTACCGGTCAAGCTGTAGCCGCCTTCCACTTTACGCGCACGAGTAATCATCGCGCCCGGGTCGGAACCGTGGTTAGGCTCCGTCAGACCGAAGCAGCCGATCCATTCGCCGGAAGCCAGTTTCGGCAGGTATTTCTGCTTTTGAGCTTCGGTACCGAATTCGTTGATCGGCACCATCACCAGCGAGGATTGCACACTCATCATCGAGCGGTAGCCCGAATCGACACGCTCGACTTCACGGGCAATCAGGCCATAGCTGACGTAGTTCAGGCCACTGCCACCGTATTGCTCAGGAATGGTGGCACCCAACAGGCCCACCTCCCCCATCTCGCGAAAGATCGCCGGATCGGTCTTTTCATGGCGGAAAGCTTCGAGAACCCGCGGCGCGAGCTTCTGCTGAGCGAACTGCGCAGCGGTGTCGCGAATCATGCGCTCTTCTTCGGTGAGCTGTTGATCCAGCAGCAGGGGATCGATCCAGTTGAAGCTAGCTTTACCGGCCATGAGTGTGTCCTCTCGAAACAGGTCAAATAACGTGGACTGATCCTAGGCCGGGTTCGGCGTCACGGCAAACGAGGATTTCGCATACTGTTGTGCTAATTTCTCACTCCGAAACGTCGCGCAATGCATTTAAGGCGATGTATTAGTGAGGTTGACGTACATGCGCAGAAAGATACCCAGCACAACCGCCCTGATAAGCTTTGAAGCGGCAGCGCGACACGAAAGCTTTACCAAAGCAGCCGAGGAGCTTTCGCTGACCCAAGGTGCAATCTGTCGACAGATCGCCAGCCTGGAAGAGTTCCTGAATGTGGAACTCTTTCGACGCTCACGGCGCGGTGTAAAGCTGACTGAAGCCGGGCTTTCCTACAGCCGTCGGGTTGCCACTCAACTCGACGCAGTCGAGCGCGACACTTTGTCGGTGATGGGCCAGCAGGGCGCCAACGTAATCGAGCTGGCCGTGGTACCGACTTTCGGCACCCAGTGGTTACTGCCGCGACTCAAAGACTTCCAACACAAACATCCCGAAGTGACGGTCAACCTGACCAACCGGACGCGGCCATTCCTGTTTGCCGACACGGACTTCGATGCCGCGATTTACTTTGGCGACGCGGATTGGTCGGGCACGGAATCCCACCGCTTGATGGGCGAAAATCCCATGCCCGTTTGCAGCCCCGGCCTACTCGGAAAGAAAACCATCCTTTCCCCCGAAGAAATCGCAGAACTCCCTCTCCTGCAACAAACCACCCGGCCGTATGCCTGGCGTCAGTGGTTCAACTCCCAGCATCTGAACATCCCTCGAGACATGACAGGCCCGCGCTACGAGCTATTCTCAATGCTCGCCCAGGCGGCGATGCACGACATGGGCATAGCATTGATTCCGCCATTCCTGATTCAACGCGAATTGACAGAGAAACGCCTGGTCATCGCCAACCCTCAGGCGCTCTCCAGTATCAAGGCGTATTACTTGATGATTCCTGAGCGAAAGGTCGAATCGGCATCTTTAAGGGCTTTTCGAGATTGGCTGGTCACGCAGGCGCACAGCTATAGCCTAGAAGAATAAAGGCCCGGATCGCCTTGTTGACTTCGTAGTCAGTTAATCAAAAACCCTACAGATATACGGATATGTCGCTTAAACACAAACTGTTTGGTAAAGCAGTACAAACGTCCCACAAGCGCCTGAAGACGCGGCTTTGCGCCACTATTGAGGGCCGATGCCGCATCATTCATACGGCCGATGTCCAATTTCCTGAATTTGCGCCAGAATCCTTACAAGGCACGGCCTGCAAGGGATTGAGCCGGTTGGTTGCGACATTCGGTCACGGGGTGACTTGTAGTTAATTTTCCGTCACCCGTCATAATCCCTTGAAGGGCACAAAGTT
>NZ_RCNW01000308.1:0-672 GCF_004307605.1 Pseudomonas sp. Sample_24 | reverse complement strand
CAAGGAACAGCAGGGCCTTGAAGAAGGCGTGGGTCATCAGGTGGAAGATCGCGCCATCCCAGGCGCCGACACCCAGGGCCAGGAACATGTAGCCGATCTGGCTCATGGTCGAGTAGGCGAGGATACGCTTGATGTCGGTCTGGACCAGGGCTGCGAAGCCAGCCAGAACCAGGGTCACGCCACCAACGATGCCCACCAGGTGCAGGATTTCCGGCGCCAGGGTGAACAGGCCGTGGGTACGGGCAATCAGGTAAACGCCCGCGGTCACCATGGTTGCAGCGTGGATCAGTGCCGAAACCGGCGTTGGACCGGCCATCGCGTCTGCCAGCCAGGTTTGCAGCGGCAGTTGCGCGGATTTACCGACAGCGCCACCGAGCAGCATCAGGGTGGCCATGACCATCCAGAAGTCGCCGGCCTGGAATTTCTGCGGTGCCAGCACCAGCAGTTCCTGGACGTTCAGCGTGCCCAGTTGGGCAAACAGAATGAACAGGCCGATGGCCATGAACACGTCACCGATTCGGGTCACGATGAAAGCTTTGAGTGCGGCGTTACCGTTGTTGCGGTTGCTGTAGTAGAAACCGATCAACAAGTACGAGCACAGGCCCACGCCTTCCCAACCGAAGTACAGGAACAACAGGTTATCGCCCAGCACCAGGAACAGCATGCTGGCGA
>NZ_RCNW01000234.1:0-672 GCF_004307605.1 Pseudomonas sp. Sample_24 | reverse complement strand
GCATGGCCGAACCTGGCGCCATGGCCGAACAGTTGAAGGCCGAAGTGCGCACCCATACGCGCATCAGCGGCATCGATCCGGGTCACAAGCGCTTGTGGATCGGCGAAGAATCGGTGATTTACCGTGACCTGATCCTGGCCTGGGGCGCAGAAACCGTGCGGGTGCCCATCGAAGGCGATGCGGCGGACTGCGTGTTCCCTATCAATGACCTGGAAGACTACGCCCGCTTTCGCGCGGCAGCCGCCGGCAAGCAACGGGTGCTCTTGCTCGGTGCCGGCCTGATTGGCTGCGAGTTTGCCAACGACCTGAGCCTGGGTGGCTACGAGGTGCAATTGGTTGCACCGTGTGAACAGGTCATGCCGACCCTGTTGCACCCGGCAGCGGCCGCGGCGGTTCAGGCCGGTCTGGAAAGCCTTGGTGCACGTTTCCACCTGGGGCCTGTGCTGACTCGCTTGCAACGGGTTGCCGATGGCCTGGAGGCGCATTTGTCCGATGGTCAGGTCATCCCGTGCGATGTGGTGGTCTCGGCCATTGGCCTGCGCCCACGCATCGATCTGGCGGCCGCGGCCGGGTTGCAGGTCAATCGGGGTGTCGTGGTCGATCGTCACCTGAAGACTTCTCACGCCAATATCTACGCGTTGGGCGACTGCGCCGAGGTCGATGGGCTGAATC
>NZ_RCNW01000141.1:0-672 GCF_004307605.1 Pseudomonas sp. Sample_24 | reverse complement strand
TCGACACTGCGGATGCAGCCGTTTTCACGGTCGTCGTCCAGGGTTTCCCAACGGGTCGACTGGCTGAACGCGGTTTGCGTCGGGATGCCCGCCGGACCGGCCTTGAAGAAGTGGTGCACGGCTTCGTCGTTGGTCTGGGTGATGTCCCACTTGGCGATGGCCTCTTCCATGCTGCGGCTGTGCACGGTCGGCAGCTGAGTGTGCAGCAAGCCGCCACGGGCCAGCGAACCGAGGATGCTGAAGATCCCGCCGGCACGGTGCACATCTTCCATGTGGTACTTCTGGATGTTCGGCGCAACCTTGCACAGCTGCGGCACGTGACGGGAAAGGCGGTCGATGTCGCGCAGGTCGAAATCGATCTCGGCCTCCTGCGCCGCGGCCAGCAAGTGCAGGATGGTGTTGGTGGAACCGCCCATGGCGATGTCCAGGGTCATGGCGTTCTCGAACGCCTGGAAGTTGGCGATGTTGCGCGGCAGCACAGACTCGTCGTTCTCGCCGTAGTAACGCTTGCACAGCTCGACGATGGTGCGGCCAGCTTGCAGGAACAACTGCTCGCGGTCGCTGTGGGTGGCCAGGGTCGAACCGTTGCCCGGCAATGCCAGGCCCAGGGCTTCGACCAGGCAGTTCATCGAGTTGGCGGTGAACATGCCGGAGCACGAACCGCAGGTCGGG
>NZ_RCNW01000235.1:0-3926 GCF_004307605.1 Pseudomonas sp. Sample_24 | reverse complement strand
ACCACGTTGCCGTAGGAGTTGGTGATCACCGACATCATGATCAGCCCCGGCACGATGTACTCCATGTAGGTGAAGCCGCCCATGTCGCCGATTTGCCGGCCGATCAGGTTACCGAAGATCACGAAATACAGAACCATGGTGATGGCCGGTGGCAGCAGGGTCTGCGGCCAGATCCGGGTGAAGCGCCGGATTTCGCGGTAAACGATGGTGTTGAGGGCGACGAGGTTGGGTTGCAGCTCGGAACTCATACCGCCACCTTCGACAGATTTTTCTCCACCAGGGACACGAACAACTCCTCAAGGCGATTGGTTTTATTTCGCAGGCTCAACACTTCAATATTTTGCTGGGCAAGCTGGGTGAACAGCGCAGTGATCCCCATCGACTTGTCCACCTGGACTTCCAGCGTATGGCCGTCAAGCAGCCGTGATGGATAACCGAGCAACTGCGGTGGCGCACTGAGGCTGTTCTTCAGATCCAGCAGGAAGGTCTCGACGTGCAACTGGCCGAGCAACTGCTTCATGCTGGTGTTCTCGACGATGGTGCCGTGGTCGATGATGCCGATGTTGCGGCACAGCTGTTCAGCCTCTTCCAGGTAGTGCGTGGTGAGGATGATGGTGATGCCTTTCTGGTTCAGTTCGGTGAGGAAGGTCCACATCGAACGACGCAGTTCGATGTCGACGCCGGCAGTCGGTTCGTCGAGGATCAACAGACGTGGTTCGTGAACCAGCGCGCGGGCAATCATCAGACGACGCTTCATGCCACCCGACAGTGAACGTGATGGCACGTCGCGCTTGTCCCACAGGCCGAGCTGGGTCAAGTACTGCTCAGCGCGTTCCTTGGCGACTTTCGACGGGATGCCGTAGTAACCGGCCTGGGTCACGACGATGTCGAAGGTCTTTTCGAACTGGTTGAAGTTGAATTCCTGGGGCACGACGCCAATGCAGCGCTTGAGTTGCGCAGGGTTCTTGTCCAGGTCATGACCGAAGATATTCACCGTGCCACTGGTCTTGTTCACCAGGGTCGAAAGAATGCCGATGGTCGTGGATTTGCCGGCACCGTTGGGGCCGAGCAGAGCGAAAAAGTCACCTTCGGCGACATCCAGATCGATACCACTCAAGGCCTGGAAACCGTTGCCGTAGGTTTTGGTTAGCTGCCGGATGGACAGAGCGGAACTCATATCGGATTACGCACCAAGAAGGGAAGAAAAGGATAAATAAGGGCGAGCGGCGAACAACACAACCACAGTGCACCGCCGCAATGTTGCTTGTCCCCGCCGCACAAGTACAGTCAAGCGTGTCGATAGTAAGTATTAAGTCAACGCAGTCATGACCGCTTTCTGATAGGCCGGACGCTGCTTCAAACGGGCGTACCAGGCCTGAAGATGAGGCAGCGGCGCGCGCTCGATCGGCATCTCGAACCAGGCATAAATGAAACTGCCGAGGGGAATATCGCCCATGCCGATGTCATCGCCGGACAGGTATGGTTTGTTCGCCAGCGCCTGATCGGCCATTGCCAGCAAGCCTTCGCATTCGGTGATCGCCGCCTTGATGGCAGACCAATCCTGCTGCTCTGCGGGAGTGCGCAATACGCCCCAGAACACCGTGCGAAACGGCCCGGCGAAACTGGAGGTGGTCCAGTCCATCCACTTGTCAGCAGTGGCCCGCGCTCGCAGATCGGTTGGATACCACGCGGTGTCGGCCGCATGCCTGGCCATCAGATAACGCACGATGGCGTTCGATTCCCACAACACAAAACCATCGTCCTCAATCACCGGCACACGGCCGTTGGGGTTCATGGCGCGATACTCGGGCGTATCGACAACACCAAAGGCGCCGCCCGCATCGATGGCTTCGTATGCCAGCCCCAACTCCTCGGCGGCCCACAACGGCTTTCTGACATTCGATGAATTTTTCCGACCCCAGATCTTCAGCATGACCGCCTCTCGATTGATGAATGCGCAGGCAGCATACGCCGGATCAGGTACGACTCAAATCGCTCTGCATGTCACCCAGCAACGGCGACAGCTGTTCGCCGAACAGATGCGGATAACACTTTTCCAGGTGCTCGAAAAAGAATGCCTCAGGCACATCGGCAAACTGGCCGTGATCGACGAGGTACTCCATCAGTTTCTCGCCGTCGCGGTTGAACGGATGGAAAACACTGTCATTGATGCCATCGAATTCCAGCGGCGCCACATTGAACAACTCGCAGAGTTTCTGGTTGAACGCCGGGGTCGCCTTGACCCAGCGACCCTGCAGGTAGAACTCGGTGTAGCCGTGCATGGCGAACATGTCGCTCTTGAGCAGCTCGAGCAGGCGCGGCGTCGACAAATGATTGCGCACATCCGCCAGGCCGATCCGCGCCGCAATGCCGCAATGCCGGGCCGCACCGGCCAGCAGCGTGGCTTTGGGCACGCAATAACTCTCCCCGGCCGCCAGGGCGTAACTGCCGCACAAAGTCTGCGGATCGCGGCTGAAGGTGTACGGGTTGTAGCGCACGGCCTCGCGCACCGCATAATAAAGGCTGATCGCCTGCTCAAGCGGGTCGCGACTGCTGCCACGGTGTTTTTCGGCGAACTCCACCACCGAGGGATGGTCACTATCGATGAAGCGGCCGGGGCTTAGGTACTCATGCATGCAACGATCTCCTGGGGAAGCCCCGAGTCTATCGAGAGGTTCAGCACAGAGATAACGACGTTTCGGCCAAATATGAGCGCTTAGCCGCCCGTTAAATGAACGATTTACCAGGCCTGTTGCCAACCGGACCTACAGAAATCATCCGGGATTTCCCACGATTTCAATCACCTCGCTCCGACCACCCTGTTTTGCGGATGCCGTCTAAGCTCTGTGGGTTGGCTCGCCCTGGTTTCACGGAGGATTAAATATGCTGCTGTTGTGGATACTGGTTCTGGTTGTCGGGATCGCTTATTTAGCCCACCGTCGCATCGCCCCGCTGCCCGCCATGGGCATCGTGGCTGTCTACCTGCTGGCAATGGGCATCTTCAGCCGCGCGCCGGGCTGGCTGTTGCTGGTTTTCTGGCTTTTGCTCGCTGCGGTCGCTGCGCCGTTACTGCTGCCTGACCTGCGCCGCAAATTCTTCAGCGCGCCGATGTTCAACTGGTTCCAGAAAACCCTGCCGCCCATGTCGCAAACCGAACGCGACGCCATTGAAGCGGGTACGGTGTGGTGGGATGGCGAACTGTTCAGCGGTCGTCCGGACTGGAACAAACTGCTGTCCTACCCCAAGGTACAACTGAGCGAAGAGGAACAGGCCTTCATTGACGGCCCGACCGAAGAACTCTGCGCCATGGTCAGTGACTACCAGATCGGTCAAACCATGGACCTGCCAGCCGAGGCCTGGACGTACATCAAGGAAAACGGTTTCTTCGCCCTGATCATCCCCAAGGAATTTGGGGGCAAAGGCTTCTCGGCGTATGCCCACTCACAAGTGGCGATGAAACTGGCCAGCCACAGTGGCGACCTCGCCTCCACCGTGATGGTCCCCAACTCCCTCGGTCCCGCTGAGTTGCTGCTGCATTACGGCACCGACGAGCAACGTAACCACTACCTGCCACGCCTGGCACGGGGCGACGATATTCCGTGTTTCGCCCTCACCGGCCCAATGGCCGGCTCCGACGCCGGCGGCATGCCCGACACCGGGGTGATCTGCAAAGGTGAGTGGGAAGGCCAGGAAACCCTGGGCCTGCGTCTTAACTGGGAAAAGCGCTACATCACCCTGGGGCCTGTCGCCACCCTGCTCGGCCTCGCCTTCAAGGCTTACGACCCGGACCATCTGCTGGGCGACAAAGAAGACCTGGGCATCAGCCTCGCGCTGATTCCGACCGACATTCCCGGCGTAGAAATCGGTCGTCGTCACCTGCCACTGGGCGCAGCGTTCATGAACGGTCCGAACTCCGGCAAGGACGT
>NZ_RCNW01000374.1:0-3948 GCF_004307605.1 Pseudomonas sp. Sample_24 | reverse complement strand
TGGCGCGGTTGCTTAAGGGTTAATCAGTCGTTACACCGAGTCGATCCCCTCGCGAGCAGGCTCGCTCCCACATTAATTTTGTGTTGTCTCAATGCTGGTGGGCAAACACAGATCCAATGTGGGAGCGAGCCTGCTCGCGATGGCGATTCAATAATCGCCGCTACTTATCAATTTTCTCCGGCAACGGCGCAAACAACGCCTCAATATCATCGCTCTGCAACTTCCAGTCTCCGGTTTTGCGCCCATCCAGCACGCCTGCGGCAAGATCGGATTTTTCCTTCTGCAGGTGCTGAATTTTCTCTTCGACCGTGCCGCGTGCAATCAGCTTGTAGACGAAAACCGGCTTTTCCTGGCCGATACGATAGGCGCGGTCAGTTGCCTGATTTTCCGTCGCCGGGTTCCACCACGGATCGTAATGAATCACGGTGTCCGCTTCGGTCAGGTTCAAACCGACCCCGCCTGCTTTCAAGCTAATCAGAAAAATCTGACGCTTGCCGCTTTGAAAATCTTTCACGGGTGTACGTCGGTCGCGGGTCTGGCCCGTCAATAACGCATAGTCCACCCCGCGTTTTTTCAGTTCGTCTTCGATGAGCGACAACATTGAAGTGAACTGCGAGAACAGCAGAATCCTTCGGCCTTCCTCAAACAATTCTTCGAGCATTTCCATCAGGCTGTCGAGCTTGCCTGACGTGCTGCCGCGCGTCGGTAGGGTGGCGTCGTTGACCAGGCGCAAATCACAGCACACCTGGCGCAGCTTCAACAGCGCCTCAAGAATGATGATCTGGCTGCGAGCCACGCCTTTGCGGGTGATCTCGTCGCGGACTTTCTTGTCCATGGCCAGGCGCATGGTTTCGTACATGTCGCGCTGGGCTTCGTTGAGTTCGACCCAGTGGATGATTTCGGTTTTCGGCGGCAGCTCGGTAGCAACCTGTTCCTTGGTTCGGCGTAACAGAAAAGGTTTGATCCGACCGTTGAGGTGCTGAAGTCTTACTTCGCTGGTGCGCTTTTCTATCGGTACGCGGTAATCACGATTGAAACTTTTCACGTCGCCGAGCCAGCCTGGCAACAGGAAGTGAAACAGTGACCACAGCTCACCCAAGTGGTTTTCCAGCGGGGTGCCGCTCAGGCACAAGCGCTGACGGGCGTTCAGTTCCCGGGCTGCTTGTGCAGCCTTGCTGTTCGGGTTCTTGATGTATTGCGCTTCGTCCAGCACCAGTACATGCAGCGGCTGTGCGGCTAGACGTTCAACATCCTTGGGCAGCAGGGCGTAGGTGGTCAGGATCAGGTCGTAATCCGCCAGATGCTCGAAATGCTTTTTGCGGCTGGCGCCATACAAAGCCAGGACCTTGAGCTGCGGCGTAAAATGCGCCGCCTCGTCGAGCCAGTTGGGGATCAGGCTGGTTGGCATCACCACCATGCACGGGCGGTCGAGGCGACCGGCAATTTTTTCGGTGAGCACATGCGCCAGGGTCTGCAGGGTTTTACCCAGGCCCATGTCGTCCGCGAGAATCCCGCCAACCTCCAGCTGTCGCAGCGATTGCATCCAGCTCAAGCCTTCAAGCTGATAGGGGCGCAAGGTTGCGTTCAGGCCTTCGGGGACGGTGGCGGTGTAATCCTTGATGTCGCGCAGACGCTGGGCAAAGGTGCGGATCTGCTCGCCACCTTCCCAGAGCAGCGGCAGGTCCTCCAGTGGATTCAGGCGCGTGGCGTCGGCCTTGCTCAGGCGTAAGGTGGTTTCGCCCGGCTCTTGCAGATAGAACTCGCCGAGCGTTGCCAGCACCGGTTTCAAGCGACCGAAAGGCAGGGCGACTTGCAGGGGGCCGTACTCGGAATTTGGCCGGTTTGGAATGTTCACCAGGATCAGTTCGTCGTCACGACGCCGAGCCAGACGTTCCGGGTTGAGAAGCTCAGTGTGCGAGCGCATCAGGTTCAGCAGGATGGGCAGCAGGCTCAGTCGCTCGCCGTTGACGATGATGCCCAGTTCCAGATCGAACCAGTCCCGTTCCGGTGTTTGCTCGACCGTGGCGTACCAGTCATCCACGGCCGTCAGGTCGAAGCCGAAGTCCTCGTTGATCTGCAGCTCCCAGCCCTGGGTTCGAAGCTTGGGCAGATCGTTGAGGGTGAAGGTCAGCCAGGCGCTGTCATTGACCATCTCGAACAGCTCGCCGGCGCTTTCCGGCAGGGCCTTGCTCTGCCGGGTGGCGATTTTGAAGCCGAGGATCCGTAGCTGTTCACGGTAGGACTGTTCCACTTCCGGCTGACGTTTTATCCGTAGCGTCTGTGTTTCCTGGCGAATCAGGATGTCAGTGTTTTTCTGCCCGCTAACGTATTCGTCCAGATAGCTGAAAGACAGCGCAGCGCGATGCTGGATGTAGCGCTGCATCCGTCCATTGCGCGGCTCGAAGGCACTGAACTCTATGCTCGCCAGCCACAGGCGCGGCACTGGCTGCACGTTGTCCACCATGACTTGCGGCGGGGCCTTGGGGCTACGGTTTTCCAGCACGGCTTGAAGTTTTTCCAGGAGTTCGGCGTCTTTGGCGGCAGCGGGGTAGGCGAGGGTCTCCTGTACTTGCAGCAGTACCGCAGCGCAGTGTTTGCAGTTGCTGTGAACCGGACAGGAGCAGATGGCATCGACCATCAGCAGGGTGCCTTTGGCCGACTCACGCAGGCGAATGGTCTGACGGTAAACGTTACCGCCAGAGCCTTCGCAAGCCGCGATGATGGTGGCGTCGCCGGCTTCGACGATCCTGACGCGATTTTCCAGTGCGTAGCGGCGGCCACGCTCCAGGCTCTGTTCCTTGAATCGGCTGACCCAGGAAGGTGCCAGGGGTTTGCTCAGGGTCGCGGACATGAGGACTTCAATCAGTCAGGGACGACTTCAGGGGCTTCCCGCGGGGCGGGCGCCGTCAATGAAGTGATCTTGATCAGCAGGCCGAGGTGGCCGGCGTCGAGGAAGTTCAGTTGGCCGTTTTTGGTATGACTTTCCTGTTTCAGGCGTTCGCTGGCGGTCACCAGGCCATCGGCGTTGAACTGATTGACCCAGAAGTCGGCGTCAACATCGGTGAAGCGCCCCAGTTTTAGATCGAGGGTGCCTTCGATAGGGAACTGACCGAACTGCTCCTTGCCATCGCTGATCGCCACCTTGACCGGTGTTTCTCCCAGCGTCTGCTGCCATGCTTTATGCATCAGGACGCTGTAGTCGTTACTGGCGGTGAGCTTTTCCACTTCTGGATTGAGGCTCGGCGTGCGAAAGCTGTCAGGGTCGATGCGCTTGGCGCCGGCATCCCAGTCTTCCGGTGCGGCACGGCTGACAATCGCCGGCACGGCGTTTTGACGGACCAGAATCATTTCGACCTGATACAGGTCATCGGCAAACGCCGTAGGTGCGACCAAAGTCATCAGCAGGGTCAGTGAGCGAAACAGGCGCATGCGGCGTCCTTCAAGCAGTTTTCGGAATGAGGCGCTCGAACAGCGCCTCTACAGTATTAAAGCGCTCTTCCGGGCGCTCCATCGGAACCTGGAACTTGAACATCGTGGCTCCTTCGAACTTGTAGCGTTTTGGCTGGCTCTGGATCAGTTTGATCAGGGTCAGCGGGTCCACCGGCGTTTGTGTCGCGAATTCAATGCGCCCCCCTTGTGGGCCGCCATCGACTTTCTTGATGCCCAACAACTCGGCCTGCAATTTCAGGGCGGTGATGCGCATCAGGTTCTTGGTGGGTTCCGGCAGCAAGCCGAAACGATCGATCATTTCCACCTGCAAATCCTTGAGACCTTCCTCGTCGGTGGCCGAGGCAATGCGCTTGTAGAGAATCAGGCGGGCGTGAACGTCCGGCAGATAGTCTTCGGGAATCAACGCCGGTACGCGCAAGTTGACTTCCGGGCCACCACCCAAAGGTTGATCGAGGTTCGGCTGCTCGCCCTTGCGGATCGACTTCACCGCGCGTTCGA
>NZ_RCNW01000210.1:24582-32926 GCF_004307605.1 Pseudomonas sp. Sample_24 | reverse complement strand
CTTGCCGCTGCGCAAGGTAAACAGCAGAAGCGAAAGTGAGTCTGCGCGGGCTTTGGTGGAGGACATAAGAACCTTCTGTGGAAAAAGGTGGCGGGCGACCGCGAGGATCGCCAACAGCTATCGATGCCGGGTTATCGACTTGTCAGGGGCAGGCTTTAGGTTAATTACCGGCTGCCAGTCAATTGGTCCCCCCTGTGGCGAGGGAGCTTGCTCGCGCTCGGCTGCGTAGCAGCCGCAACAGCTGCAAACGCATTCCTTCGCCTGATTGGGGACCGCTTCGCGCTCGGCGGGAGCAAGCTGCCTCGCCACAAGGGCTTACTTCATGCCCAACCTTTTGGCCATGCGCCCAAGATTCGCCCGATCCAAGCCTAGCTCACGGGCGGCACTGGCCCAATTGTTGTTGTGCCGCTCCAGGCATGCGCCGATCAACTGGCGCTGATAATTCTCTGTCGCCTCGCGCAAATCACCCGTCACCAACGCCATCGCGGCGGCGGCCGGTTGCTCGGTAGTGGCTTCAATGCTGCCGTTGGGCAGGTCCAGGTCAGCAGCGCTCAAACTGAGAATCTTTGGCCGCTCTTTGCAGTTGCCCAGCGCCTTCAATGCGCTACGACCGATCAGGTGTTCCAGTTCCCGCACGTTACCGGGCCAGTCATAGGCGAGCAACGCAGCTTGGGCATCACTATTGAGGCGCAAACTGTTGAGGCCCATGCGCGAGCGGTTCTGCTCGAGGAAGTAACCGCTGAGCAGCAGCACATCGCGGCCACGGTCACGCAGGGCTGGCACCAATAAAGGATAAACACTGAGACGGTGATAGAAGTCGGCGCGGTAGCGGCCGCTGCGCACTTCTTCGGCGAGGTCGCGGTTGGTCGCTGCGATCAGGCGAACGTCGACCTGATGTTCCTTGTCCGAGCCCAATCGCTGCAACTGGCCGCTTTGCAGTACTCGGAGCAATTTGGCCTGTACCGTCAGTGAAAGCTCCCCAACTTCATCGAGAAACAATGTACCGCCATTGGCCAGTTCAAATTTGCCGCGACGATCACTCATCGCTCCGGTGAAGGCGCCGCGTACGTGGCCAAATAATTCACTTTCCACCAGGGTGTCGGGCAGCGCGGCACAGTTGAGGCTGATGATCGGTTTGTCGGCCCGTGGCGAGGCCGCATGGATGGCTTGCGCCACCAGTTCCTTGCCGACTCCGGTTTCCCCGGTGATGAGCACAGTCAGGTCGCTGCCGCCCACCAGATTGATTTCTTCCACCAGCCGTTTCAGCGCTTTGCTCTGGCCGATCATTTCGCGGTTCTGCTGGCCGCTGGCCTGGCGATAGACCTCGGCGCGCTGATGTTCGTCTTCGACGCGATTGTTCAGGCGTTCAATGCGTTCGACGGCATTGACCGTGGCGGCGGCGAGGCTGGCAAAAGCCTCGAGGGCGTCCAGTTCGATCGGTTCGAATTGCTCCGGGTCGAGGGCGTCCAGGGTCAGCAAGCCCCACGGGCGCTCATCGATAAGTAGCGGGCAACCCATGCAATCGTGGACTTCCAGATGGTCATCGAGGCCATCGACCAGACCGTCATACGGGTCGGGCATGTCGCTGTCGGCGGCGAACCGTGTCGGGCCGCTGCTGCTCAGTAATGCTTCAAAGCGCGGGTGTTCGCTGACCTTGAAACGTCGGCCGAGGGTGTCGGTACTCAACCCATCGACAGCCAGCGGGACCAGCCATTCACCATCGAGGCGCAGCAAGGCGGCGGCATCGCAGGGCAGCAGGGCGCGCATGGCTTCGAGCAGGCGCCGATAGCGCTCGCTTTCGGGCAGTTCGCGGGACAGGTCCGAGACCAGGGGCAGCAGGGCAGTAAGCAGAGATTTTGCAGTCATAGTGACTCCATGTAGTCGGAGTGACTATAAGCCAGGCTGTGTCGTTCTGACTATCATGTTTTCAAATTATTGATTTATATGGATTAAATTGTTGGCACGGAACCTGATAAGCATAGAGCAATAGTCAAGAAACCTTGTTGCTCAGGAGTCACTTTATGCTTAGCGTCCAAGACCGTGCCATCGTCAAATCCACTGTGCCGCTGCTGGAAAGCGGTGGCGAAGCGCTGATCACCCACTTCTACCGCATGATGCTGTCCGAGTACCCGCAAGTCCGCCCGCTGTTCAACCAGGCCCACCAGGCCACGGGTGATCAGCCGCGTGCGCTGGCCAATGGTGTGCTGATGTACGCGCGCCATATCGACCAGCTCGACCAATTGGGCGATCTGGTGGCGAAGATCATCAACAAACACGTGGCCTTGCAGATTCTTCCGGAGCACTACCCGATTGTCGGCACCTGCCTGTTGCGCGCAATCGCCGAAGTGCTCGGCGAAGAAATCGCCACGCCGGAAGTGATTGCGGCGTGGGGCGCGGCTTACGGTCAACTGGCGGACATCCTCATCGGTGCTGAAACCAGCATCTACGACCAAAAAGAGCAGGCACCGGGCGGCTGGCGTGGGGCGCGGGAATTCATCGTCGCGGCCAAGGTCGAGGAAAGCGCGGAAATCACCTCGTTCTACTTCGAACCGGTGGACAAAGGTTTGATTCTGGCAGCAGAGCCGGGTCAGTACATCGGCATGAAACTGATCCTCGATGGCGAAGAGATTCGCCGTAACTACTCGCTGTCGGCCCTGGCGAACAAAGGTCAATATCGCATCAGCGTCAAGCGCGAGGCCGGTGGTCGTGCCTCCAACTTCCTGCATGATCAATTGCACGTGGGTTCGACCATTCAGCTGTTCCCGCCATCGGGCGAGTTCACCCTGACCGCCAGCGACAAGCCGTTGGTGCTCATCAGCGGTGGCGTGGGCATCACCCCGACCCTGGCGATGCTCGAAGCGGCGTTGCAGACCGAGCGGCCGGTGCACTTCATCCACTGCGCGCGCAATGGCAGTGTTCACGCCTTCCGTGACTGGATCGACGGGCTGGCCGAGCGTCATCCGCAACTCAAGCGCTTTTACTGCTATGCCGAAGACGACGGCGTGAGCCCGGCGGCGCACAAGGTTGGCTTGCTGAGTCAGGAACAGTTGGGCGAATGGCTGCCGCAGGAACGCGATGTGGATGCTTACTTCCTCGGGCCGAAAGGTTTCATGGCGGCGATCAAACGCCACCTCAAGGCCCTGGGTGTGCCGGAGAAGCAAAGCCGCTACGAGTTCTTCGGGCCGGCTGCGGCGCTGGAGTAAGCGGTTTGGCGCGGTGAAGCAATCTCACCGCGTTGCCTTTACCTCGGTTGATCGTTCCCACGCTCTGCGTGGGAACGCCTCCACGGACGCTCTGCGTCCGCTTTATGGGACGCAGAGCGTCCTTTGCTGCGTTCCCAAGCAGAAGATGGGAACGATCAGTTAATCCCTTCTTAACCCGCTTATCGTCTATTCCCCCGGCATCCCCCGGCTCGCGTCCAGCGTGTAGACTGGCGGTTAATCGATATCTTCAAGGGAAACGCGATGAGCGAGGAAACAATGCGGTTGGGGCGTGAACGGCGCTTTCTGGTATTGCTGGGCATCATCTGCCTGGCGCTGATCGGCGGTGCGCTGTACATGCAAATCGTACTGGGCGAGGCGCCATGCCCGCTGTGCATTCTGCAGCGTTATGCGTTGCTGTTGATCGCGATCTTTGCCTTTGTCGGTGCAGCCATGCGCAACCGTCGCAGCATCACGGTGTTTGAAACCTTGGTAGTGATTTGCGCCCTGGCAGGCGTCGGCGTAGCGGGGCATCACGTCTATACGCAGTTCTACCCGGCGGTCAGTTGTGGCGTCGATGTGTTGCAGCCGATAGTCGACGACTTGCCCTTGGCGAAGATTTTCCCGCTGGGCTTCCAGGTCGACGGCTTCTGCTCCACGCCGTACCCGCCGATTCTCGGTTTGTCGTTGGCGCAATGGGCTTTGGTTGCCTTTGTGCTGGTGGTGATACTGGTGCCGCTGCTGACCATACGTAACCGCAAAGCGCTGCGCTGAGATTAAAAAAACGCCCCGGTCCTCGCAGAGAGGGCCGGGGCGTTTTTGTGTTTTCAGGGGGTGGCTGAAAAGTCCCTGACAGGGCGCAAGCAGAGGTGCGATACGTGTGCGACATGTTGTCACAGCTTTTGTGTCGCAGTGGCCTCCAAGGCTGCGGATTGGCACGCGGTCCGGCAATGAAATTGGTCTGTTTCGCAGTGTGTCGACTTTGCCCGCCATCCGGCTGGAGCAGGCAGTTTTAACAGGCTCTGGCGATTTGCCAGAGCCCTTGTCATCTGGGGGCTTGGGCCAGATCGAGCGTCGCCGCCAACGCGCTGAAGCTGTCTGAATCGCGGGTGGTAGACCTACAAATTTTGGTGTTTTTGTTGAGAATCAATTTCGATAAGATGCGCCACTTTTACGAATTTGGCGAAGCATTGTTGCGGCTCGGGATATAAATTATTTCGGGATGAGACATGGTTTAAAAAACGCTACATAACTACAATCGCCCGCACTGAATTCCCGGCGCTGCTCACCCTCGCGAGGTGCTTGAGCAGAATCAGGGTGTCGAGAGGCCGGGCGGCTTCATGCGACTCCCAGGTGTCGGTGCCTCCAACTATCCGCACCAAATGGAATTGGTCTGTAACAAGGCCTTTGACCACGAATTCGAATAAGAACTCACCGCTGGCCCAGGATTTGTCGAAACGCGTCTGACGCTCGACGGGCAAGCCCTTATTCAATCCAAGAAAATGCCAACCCTTGGCAGGGTGAAGTGTTGGCGATCAAAACCCAACTGCATTGCGCAAGCTGCTTTAGAGGTCGTGAGATGAGTAAAAACAGGTACCCCAGACTACTAGGCTTATTGCCGCTGCTCGGCACGTTGTTGCTGGGAGGCTGCAACATGACCTTGCTCAATCCCACGGGCCAGGTCGGCCTGGAACAGAAAAACCTGATCATCACCGCAACGCTGCTGATGCTGTTGGTCGTGGTTCCGGTCATCGTCATGACCTTCCTGTTCGCCTGGAAATACCGCGCGTCCAACACCAAGGCGACCTACACGCCTAAATGGAACCACTCCACCAAGATCGAGATCGCGGTGTGGACTGTTCCCGTGTTGATCATCATTGCCCTGGGTTACATCACCTACAAGTCGACCCACGAGCTGGACCCTTATCGTCCGATCGAATCCGACGTGAAGCCTGTGACCATTGAAGTGGTCGCACTGGACTGGAAGTGGCTGTTCATCTACCCGGAACAAGGCATTGCCACGGTCAACAAGATCGTGTTCCCGGCGCACACGCCAATCAACTTCAAGATCACCTCCGACGCCGTGATGAACTCGTTCTTCATCCCGGGCCTGGGTGGCCAGATCTACGCGATGGCGGGCATGCAGACCAAGCTGCACCTGATCGCCGACCGCAACGCTGAAATGGAAGGCATCTCCGCCAACTACAGCGGCGCCGGTTTCACCGGTATGAAATTCAAAGCGATCGCAACTTCCCAGGAAGAATTCGACGCCTGGGTAAGTGAAGTCAAAAAGGCACCTAAACAGCTTGAACAAGCTGAATACGCAGCCCTTTCCAAGCAGAGCCAGAACAACCCAGTCGAGCTCTACTCCTCGGTTACGCCGAACCTGTTCCAGATCATCGTCGACAAGTACGAAGGCATGAAACCGGGTCCTAAGGTGAAGCACGAGAAGAAAGAGAAAGAAGTGGCCGCTACGGACATGAACTCGCATTCAGCTGCCGGGGCAGAGGAGTAAACGATGTTTGGTAAATTAAGTTGGGAAGCGGTCCCGTTCCACGAACCGATCGTGATGGTGACCATCGCCATGATCGCGCTCGGTGGTCTGGCACTGTTCGCTGCAATCACCTACTTCAAGAAGTGGACCTACTTGTGGACCGAGTGGCTGACGTCGGTCGACCACAAGAAAATCGGCGTGATGTACATCATCGTCGCCATGGTCATGCTGCTGCGCGGCTTTGCCGACGCCATCATGATGCGTACCCAGCTGGCCATGGCCACCGAGGGTTCGCCTGGCTACCTGCCACCTGAACACTATGACCAGATCTTCACCGCTCACGGTGTGATCATGATCATCTTCATGGCGATGCCATTCTTCACCGGCCTGATGAACCTTGCAGTGCCGCTGCAGATCGGCGCGCGTGACGTTGCCTTCCCGTTCCTGAACTCCCTGAGTTTCTGGCTGCTGGTATCGGGCGTAGTGCTGATCAACCTGTCCCTGGGCGTCGGCGAGTTCGCCAAGACCGGTTGGGTTGCCTATCCGCCGCTGTCGGGCCTGCAATACAGCCCGGGCGTGGGGATGGATTACTACATCTGGGCGCTACAGCTATCCGGGTTAGGTACGACACTGACGGGGGTCAACTTCCTGGCCACCGTGCTGAAAATGCGTACCCCTGGCATGAAGTTGATGGACATGCCGATCTTCACCTGGACCTGCACCTGGGCGAACGTTCTGATCGTGGCTTCGTTCCCGATCCTGACCGCTACCCTGGCACTGCTGACGCTTGACCGTTACATGGATTTCCACATTTTCACCAATGAACTTGGTGGCAATCCAATGATGTACGTCAACCTGTTCTGGGCGTGGGGCCACCCTGAGGTTTACATCCTGATCCTGCCGGCCTTCGGCATCTTCTCGGAAGTGATCTCGGCCTTCACCGGCAAGAAACTGTTCGGCCACCACTCGATGATCTACGCCTCGGGCGCGATCTCGGTACTGGGCTTCATGGTTTGGCTGCACCACTTCTTCACCATGGGCTCGGGTGCGAGCGTCAACGCCTTCTTCGGTCTGGCGACGATGCTGATCTCCATCCCGACGGGTGTGAAGCTGTTCAACTGGCTGTTCACCATTTACCAGGGCCGTCTGCGTTTCACCAGCCAAGTGCTGTGGACCCTGGGCTTCATGGTGACCTTCGCCATCGGCGGCATGACCGGCGTACTGCTGGCCATCCCGGGTGCCGACTTCGTTCTGCACAACAGCCTGTTCGTGATCGCGCACTTCCACAACGTGATCATCGGCGGTGCGGTATTCGGTTACATCGCAGGTTTCGCGTTCTACTTCCCGAAAGCGTTCGGCTTCAAGCTGCACGAAGGCTGGGGTAAAGCAGCGTTCTGGTTCTGGATCTCGGGCTTCTTCGTCGCGTTCATGCCGCTCTATGCACTGGGCTTCATGGGCATGACCCGTCGTCTGAACGCCACCACCAACCCTGAGTGGGTGCCGTACCTGTACGTCGCCATGTTCGGTGCGGTGATGATCGCTTTCGGTATCGCCTGCCAACTGATCCAGCTGTACGTCAGTGTGCGGGACCGCAACAAGCCAGAGAACATGTGCGAACACGGTGACCCGTGGAATGCCCACACGCTGGAATGGTCGACCTCGTCGCCACCACCGTTCTACAACTTCGCTGTGCTGCCTAAGGCTGACTGCATCGACCCGTTCACCGAAGCCAAGGAAAACGGCACCGCGTACAAGGCTCCGGCCAAGTACGAGCCGATCCACATGCCAAACAACACCGCCACCGGTGTGGTGATGGGCGCGCTGCTGACCGTGTTTGGTTTTGCCATGATCTGGCACATCTGGTGGCTGGCCATCGCCAGCCTGGTAGGCACTGTCGTCTACTTCGCGATCCACGCTGCACGTGACGACCAGGGCTATATGGTCCCGGTTGAAACGATCGAGCGCATCGAAGCCGAGCAGCACAAGCGTCTGGTAGCGGCAGGGAAAATCCCGGCCACCGCCACCCGTGTTGAAACCTCGTTGGAACAGGCTTAAACCATGTCGAATTTAGTGACCAATGTTGGACACGCCCATGGTGACCATGGGCACGATGACCACCACCACGACTCGGGCGAGATGACCGTATACGGTTTCTGGCTCTACCTGATGACCGACTGCATTCTGTTTGCATCGATCTTTGCGGTATACGCGGTACTGGTTAACAACGTAGCGGGTGGCCCGTCGGGCCACGACATCTTCGAACTGCCATACGTGCTGGGCGAAACCGCTCTGCTGTTGTTCAGTTCGATCACCTACGGCTTCGCCATGCTGGCGTTGTACAAGGGCAACAAGAAGGCGGTACTGACCTGGCTGGGCCTGACCTTCCTGTTGGGTGCAGGCTTTATCGCGATGGAGATCAACGAGTTCC
Organism: Pseudomonas sp. Sample_24; assembly: GCF_004307605.1. Lineage (NCBI taxonomy): Bacteria > Pseudomonadati > Pseudomonadota > Gammaproteobacteria > Pseudomonadales > Pseudomonadaceae > Pseudomonas > Pseudomonas sp. Sample_24. The sequence goes on along the minus strand of NZ_RCNW01000210.1, from coordinate 24,804 downwards.
ACATCTTGATCTCCGAAGGCTACGGCCCTAGCCGTTCAGGCTTCCTGTCCGCGTTCTTTACCCTGGTCGGTACTCACGGTCTGCACGTCTCCGCCGGTTTGATCTGGATGGCGATCATGATGTATCAGGTGCAGAAAAAGGGCCTGACGTCGACCAACAAGACTCGCCTGAGCTGCCTGAGCCTGTTCTGGCACTTCCTGGACGTGGTCTGGATCTGCGTCT